>JAJYTX010000028.1 GCA_021792815.1 Pseudomonadota bacterium | reverse complement strand
TCGATCACAGCCAGTCGGCCGAGGACCTCGCCGTGGTCGGCAGCGAGCTCGAGACCGTGGTGCTCAACCGCGCGATCAAGTGGCACGCCGAGCAGCGTGTGTTCCGCAACGGCCGCCGCACGGTGGTGTTGAAGTAGCGGTCACTGCGCCGCGCAGCGCTGAGTCTGTTCCGGGCGAGCCGCTGCCCGGGGCCGCGGCGGCCGCCCCGCGCCAATCCGAGCCCGGCATCGCGGGGCAACGGCCGTTCATACGCCTCGACGCAGCATGGCGAGAGGCAATGTCGGCCGGCTGCTGACCCGCCAGCGGCGGACCCGCCGACACCGGCAGCATCCACCGCTTGATTTCCTGTCGCGCTGCGTAATATCCTATGAGATATAACGAGTCCGGACGTGGGCGGGCGTGCATGAGCCGAGGCGGCTTGCGGGACCTGAGGGCCGCGACCGCCGCGCTGGCGGCGGGATCGGTCTGCCGGATGCAGGTGCGGCCCGGTCCGGACTGCGGAAGCGGTCGGCCTCGGTGGCTGAGCCGCGGGGGATGCGTCATGCGTCTTTGTCAGGATTCCGATCGGGCACGGCGTCGGGGCGAAGTCCGGGCTGCCGGCGGCACTGTCGGCGGACCGTGGGTGATCGTTGGCTGAATGGAGCGTCGGGAGAGAGCATCATGACGGGTATTCGCGGGATTTTTCCGAGGGCAGCCGGGTTGCACGGCCTCGTTGCCGGTTTGGCGGCTGCGGCCCTGCTGTGCGTTTCAGGGGTTGCGGCTGCCGCGGGAGTGGTCAACGTGCTGTATGCCGGCTCGCTGGTCAACCTGATGGAGCATCAGGTCGGGCCCGCCTTCGATCGTGCCAGCGGCTACCATTTCCGCGGTTACGCGGGCGGCGCGAAGCTGCTCGCCAACGAGATCCGCGGCCGGTTGTATCGGGCGGACGTGTTCGTGAGCGCCGCTCCGGGCATCAACACCGGACTGATGGGGTCGCACAACGGCAATTGGGTGAGCTGGTATATCAGCTTCGCGCGCTCGCCGCTGGTGATCGGCTACAACCCGGCGAGCCGCTTCGCCGCCGCGTTCAGGCACCGACCCTGGTACCAGGTGTTGCAGTCGCGGGGCATCCGCCTGGGCCGCACGGACCCGAAGCTCGACCCCAAGGGTGGCCTGACGCTGCAGCTGATGCGCCGGGCGCAGGCCTATTACCGCATCCCGCATTTCGCGCGCCGCGTGCTCGGCAGCGCGGAAAATCCCGCGCAGGTCCTGCCGGAGGAGGCGCTGGTCGGGCGGCTGCAGTCGGGACAGCTCGATGCCGGCTTCTTTTACTCGACGGAAACGTCAGCGGCGCGCATCCCGGCCATCACGCTGCCTGCGGCCATCACGCCGACGGCGACCTACACCGTCACCGTTGTGCGCGCCGGCCCGGATCCCGAGGGAGCGCAGGCATTCGTTGCCTTCCTGCTCGGTCCCCGGGGGCAGCGCCTGATGAGGCAGAACGGACTGGTGCTGCAGCGACCGACGGTGAGCGGAGATGCGCGGGCACTGCCGGCGAAGCTGAGAACCTTGTTGCAGTGAATCTTGCCCGGATCCGCGCGGGCGCCGCCTGAGGCGCCCGAGCGGATCCGGGCGACGGCGACCTGCGCCTGCGTGCAGGAGGCGGTGCGTCGCGCCGCCGCTGCGGACGCCACTCCGGGCTCGAGTTCCAATCACACCGCGGGGATCATCGCGGTCAGCGCTATATATAATTGGATATTACGAAACAGAAGCGATTCATCCATGCAGAAACAACAGTGTTCTTTCCATCCGGTGCCGGCAACCGCCGGTCGGCTCGCCGCCGCGACGCTGGCGGTTCGCGATTGCCTCAGAAACCAACACCTCGATCCGCCGCACCGACGGCTCGACACGCGCACTGCTCTTCACCGCGATCCGCCGAAAGGCAATCCCATGCCACCAGCTTCTTTTTCGCGTCCGTTGCTTGCGGTTCCGGCCCGTCTCTCGACGCTCATCGTCGGTCTCATCGCGCTGCACGGCGCGCGCGCGCAGAGTGTGCCCGCGGGCTCGGCGGGCCACCGCAATACGCTCAATGAAATCATAGTGACCGGTTCTCGCGAGCGCGGCATCACGGCCGCCAACAGCGCTGCCCCCGTGCAGATCGTCGGCGCCGCTGCGCTGCAGCGCGCTGGCGGCAATCCAAGTCTGGTGAATACGCTGGCGCAGCTCGTGCCGAGCTTCACCGCGCAACCATTCGGCAACGACATGGCCGGCCAGACGCTGCAGGCCCGACTGCGCGGACTGAGCTGCAACGACGTGCTGGTGCTCGTCAACGGCAAGCGCCGGCACAGCACCGCCAACATCGAGGTCGACAGCGGACCATACCAGGGCTGTGCCGGCAGCGATCTGAATTTCATTCCGCTCGCCTCGATTGCGCGCATCGAAGTGCTGAACCAGGGCGCCGCGGCGCAGTACGGCAGCGGTGCGATCGCCGGCGTCATCAATATCATCCTGAAGAAGGCGGACTCCGGGGGCACGTTAAGCGGCACCTACGGCGGCTACATGGACGGCGGCGGAGGCACCAATGACGTTTCTGCAAACGCCGGCTTCGCACCCCTGCCGCACAGCTACCTGAACGTGACCGCCGAGATTCATCACCACGGCAGCAGTAACCGCAGTGCCATCGATGAGCGGGTCATCAATCCGGCGAACCTCGCCACGTACCCGAACTCGAACATGCGGGCCGTGAACGGTTATCCGATGCTCGGCGCCGAGGAAGGCGACGGCCACTTCACGCTCAAGCTGTTCGAGCTCAATGCCGGCTTTCGCCTGCCGGCGGGGCTGCGCTTTTACCTGTTCGGCACTTATGGCTTGAAGCGCGCCAACTCGTTTCAGAAGTACCGCCTGCCGGGCAAGATTTCTTACACTGATCCGGCCACCGGCCTCACGACCTACCCCTTTCCCTTCGGCTTCGTGCCGCAGGAGGCGAGCGATGAGCGTGATGCGTCGGCGACAGCCGGCCTGAAGGGCACGACCGCAGGCTGGCGCTGGGACCTGAGCAGCACCTGGGGGCGGGATCATTTCGTGGTGTACACGCTGAACTCAGCGAACGCCGGTATTTACGCCGCGACCGGCAACCCCACGCCCTCTGATTACTACGATGGCTACCTGCAGACCACGCAGTGGACGTCGAACCTGGATGTCGATCGCAGCTTTGCCGTCGGGCTCGACGGTCCACTCAACGTTGCCCTCGGCACCCAATACCGGAACGACAGTTACGCCATCGGCGCCGGGATCCCGATCTCCTACCTCGACGGTGGCGCGCAGGGATATCCGGGCTTCACGCCCACGGATGCCGGTACCCATCGCCGCCACGTCGCGGCGTTCTATGTGGACCTCGCGCTGCGTCCCGTGTCCGCCCTGCACCTCGATGCGGCCGCCCGCTACGAGCATTACAGCGATTTCGGCTCGGCGACCATCGGGAAACTGACCGGCCGGTACGACCTCACGCACCGGGTTGCATTGCGTGCCACAGTGAGCAGCGGCTTTCGCGCCCCCACGCTCGCCGAGGAGTACTATTCCTCGACCAACGTGACCCCGACCAGCGCGTTCGTGCAGTTGCCGCCGAATTCCTCCGGCGGCAGGCTGCTCGGCCTCGGCTCCGGTCTGCGACCGGAGCACTCCATGCAGTTCAGCGTCGGGGTGGTGTGGCGGCCCACCTCGCGGGTGATCGGCACCCTTGATGTATACCGGATAAACATCACCAACCGGATTGTCGCGACCGGCAACCTCTACGGCACCGTGAACGGCGTCGCGCAGCCCGCCGCTGCGGCCATCAACGCCGCCATCAGCGCCAACGGCAATCAGCTCGATCCCAGCGTCCTCGCCACCGGCAGCACCGGTGTGACGGTATTCGCCAACGGCATCGACACTCGCACCCAGGGCGCCGATCTGACGTTCCAGATCCCGATGGATTACCGCTTCGGTCACGTGGACTGGACGATCGGCGCGAACTACAACCAGACCTCCATCACCAGGGTGCCTGCGACGCCCACCGGGCTCACCGGCTCGACGTTGTACGATGCCACCGCGCTCTCGGATCTCAGCACCGCAAGCCCCCGATACGTGGTTAATCTTGGCGGGCTGTGGCGGCTGCACAAGCTCTCCGTTGATCTCACCGAGCAGATCTACGGACCGAGCTCGGAATGGGAGAGCGACGACGGCGACAACCCGGCAAACGTGCCGACGTACTTCAAGTCCACCATCCAAGTGACCCCGCTCACGAATCTCGACGTGGGCTACCGGCTGTGGCGCAACCTCAGCGTGCACCTGGGGGCGATCAATCTGTTCAACCGTTACCCGAATCGGTACAACGCGACGCTGCTCGCGCATTACAATTCGTTCCAATACGGCGATACGCTCGGAGTATTCCAGTACCCGATGTTCTCGCCCTTTGGGATCAATGGAGGTTATTACTACATTCGCGGCACCGTCCATTTCTGAGGCGCAGCGTCGCCGGGCGCGGGCCAGGGAGCGATGTCGCGAAGCCCCGCGGATGAGCACTCAGACCGTCCGGCAGCGCCTCCAGAGCGCCCCGCCGAGGGCAGCCAGTCCCATGACCGGCAGCGCGAGGGTGATCGGCTTGGGCACCGCGTCGTTCGGCTGTGCGCCGGCGTAGGCGGAGAGGTCAAGTCCGCTGCAACCGGTGCCCGTCAGATAACCGTTCGTACGGAGCGACTGATATGGCCATCGCGGTCAGAGCGAATTCGGGGAAGCGTTCCAGCAACTGAAGAAGGACGAGCACATGGCGGTGCGCCCGCAGTATCAATGGACCGGTCAGAAGATCTGCGTGCACCCCTTGTGCTGTCTGCTGGCCCTTCTTCTGGGTCGCGTGGTCGAGTTCCCGGCGCGAGAACTGTCTTAAACCCAAGGCCTTTCCGGGCTCCTCGATCTGCTCGGCGCCGCCCGGCGCCATGCGGAGCCTTTGGAGAGCGATGGCAGACGCCGTGGCTGCGCTCAGTTGCTTTCCACGGTCTGCGGCCGTGGCCGGTGCCGCCGGGCGCCGTCGCGCGCCGCGGGCGCCTTGGGAGCGGGCAGGTCGACCGCCCTGCGCAGCTGAGGGTACGGGGCGGTGGAGTGCGGGATGCCCATGGCCTCGACGAAATGCTGCTGGAATCGGGGCTCGAGAGCGGTTTCGACCTTGGTGACGGTGTGCACGAGAGCTTCGATCGTGCGGCGTGAACCGAAGTCGAGCAGCGCGATGCGCGCGCCGGTGCCGGCGGCATTGCCCGCGGAGACAACCTGCGACAGATCGCAGTCCGGGATCATCCCGAGCAGCATGGCGTACTTGACGTCGATGTGTGCGCCGAAGGCGCCTGCGAGGCGAATGCGATCGACGTGCTCGGTTCCGAAATGCTCCATCAGCAGACGGATGCCGGCATAGAGGGCGGCCTTGGCGAGCTGGATGGCGCGCACGTCGTTCTGGGTGATGGTGAGGGTCTGCGCGCCCTGGTACACCACGTAGCTGAAGGTGCGTCCCTGGGCCACGATGCGTGGACTGCGTGCGGCGAGTGAGCCGTCGAGCACGCCGTCCTGATTGATGATGCCCGCCAGATACATCTCGGCGATGATCTCGATGATGCCTGAGCCGCAGATGCCGGTGACCCCGGTGCTGCGGATCGAGTCCTCGAATCCCGGCTGATCCGACCACCGCTCCGAGCCGATGACCTTGAACCGCGGCTCGAGTGTGGCGGGGTCGATGCGCACCCGCTCGATCGCCCCGGGTGCGGCACGCTGACCGGAACTGATCTGCGCCCCTTCGAAGGCCGGACCGGTGGGGCTGGAGCAGGCGAGCAGGCGCTCGCGGTTACCGAGGACGATCTCGGCGTTCGTGCCGACGTCGACGAGAAGCGTGATGTCGTCCGAGAGGTCCGGCCGTTCCGAGAGAATCATACCGGCGGTGTCGGCGCCGACGTGTCCTGCGATGCACGGCAGGACGTAGACCCGGGCGTTCGGATGCAGTGCAAGACCGAGCTCCGCGGTGCGCAGCACCGTCGCCTCGTCGGTGGCGAGCGCAAAGGGGGCGCCGCCGAGCTCCACCGGGTCGATGCCGAGCAGCAGGTGATGCATGATGGGATTGCCGACGAGGCAGACCTCCAGGATGTCCTCGGGGCCGGCATGGGCCTGATGCGCGACGTCGGCGGCGAGCGCATTGAGTGCCTCGCGCACGGCGGCGGTCATCTGCTGGGCGCCGCCCGGGTGCATCATGGAGTAGGAAACGCGGCTCATCAGATCCTCGCCGAAGCGGATCTGAGGGTTCATGACGCCGCTCGAGGCCAGCACCTCGCCCGATTCCAGGTCGCACAGGTGTGCGGCGATGGTGGTCGAGCCGATGTCCACCGCCAGCCCCAGCGCACGCTCGTGAAAGCCGGGGCGGACCGCGATGATCTGCGAGGCGGCATGCACCGCGACGGTGACCTTCCACTGCCCCCGGCGCAGCGCCGCCTGCAAACTCTGCAGCACCTGAAGGTCGCAGCGCAGGTCCTGCAACTGCCACTCGCGCGCTAGGGCTTCCTTCAGCCTTTGCAGATCGCCCGCGGGGTCGTGCATATCCGGCTGGCGCACTTCGACGTAATGCAGCCGCACGACCGGATCGAGGGTGATGGCGCGCACATCGGCGCGCTTGCGCACGACCTGCCGGTGCACCTGGCTCGAAGACGGCACATCCACCACCAGGTCGCCGAGAATGTGCGCCTGGCAGGACAGGCGGTGGCCGTCCGGCAGGCCGCGGCGGCGGGCGTAGCTGTCTTCGGCCTCGTTGGGCGGCGAGAGGTGCTGTGCCCTCGAGACGACCCCGTGCTTGGCGAACTCACCCTCCATGACGAGCACCTGGCAACGCCCGCAGATCGCCCGTCCGCCGCACACCGAGTCGATATCCACCCCGAGGGACCGGGCAGCCGCGAGCAGCGGGGTGCCGAGGGGGAAGCGGCCTCGTTTGCCCGAAGGCGTGAAGACGACGAGGGCGCTCGGCTCAGCTGACACGGCGGCGATGACCTCCCTCACGCCGGCCGCGCGCTGCGCCTTCTCCCGTGGTCCCGGCAGCCCCCGGAGGCGGCGCCTCGCGGAATCTGCGGATCCAGCGCGCGCAGTCCGGGTCATGTCCCATCATCACGTCCGCTCCCATGATGGCCCGCACGATCTCGACGTGCAGCGGGTTCATGATGGCCGAGGTCATGCCGGCGCCGATCGCCGCGATCAGAAATGCGGCGGTGATCCCCTCGCGGGCGGGCAGTCCGAAGCTGATGTTGGAGGCGCCGCAGGTGGTGTTGACCTGCAGCTCGTCGCGCAGGCGCTTGAGCAGGTGCATCACCTGCACGCCCGCCCTGTTGATCGCCCCGATCGGCATCACCAGTGGATCGACCACCACATCGGACACCGGAATGCCGTGGTCGGCCGCGCGGTGCACGATTTTCTTCGCCACCTCGAAGCGCACGTCCGGATCCTCGGAGATGCCGGTCTCGTCGTTGGAGATCGCTACCACCGCCGCGCCGTACTTCTTCACCAACGGCAACACGCTCTCGAGACGCTCTTCCTCGCCGGTGACGGAGTTCACCAGCGCCTTGCCCCGGTAGACGGCGAGTCCCGCCTCGAGCGCCGCCACGATGGATGAATCGATCGACAGCGGCACGTCGGTCACCGATTGCACCAGTTGCACGGCCCTGGCGAGGATCGCCGGCTCATCGGCGAGCGGGATGCCGGCGTTGACATCGAGCATGTGCGCGCCGGCTGCGACCTGGGCGCGCGCATCGGCCTCGACGCGCGAGAAATCCCCCGCGGCCATCTCGGCGGCGAGGATCTTGCGGCCGGTGGGATTGATCCGCTCGCCGATCATGACGAAGGGACGCTCGAAGCCGATCACGACTTCGCGGCGGGCTGAGCTGATGATGGTGTCGGTCATGATGCGGCTTCTCTTTGTGACGGGCGGTGCGCATTGCGGCCCGGGCACCAGGGGATGCGCCCGCACAGCACTCCGGAGCGCTCGATGATCTCGGGAACACTCTCTTCCTGGCGGTGGGCCATGACGTGCACGCCGCTCACGCCCGGCACCTCGCGGATCTGCTGGATGAGCTCGACGCACAGCCGCCGGCCTTCGCGCGCCGGGTCCTCGGCGCCGGCGAGGCGCTTGATCACCGCATCGGGGATGTGCAGGCCGGGGACGTTCCTGCGCATCCACTCGGCGGTCTTCGCCGAGCGCAGCGGCCCGACACCGACGAGGATGAAGACCTTGCCGATGAGCCCGAGATCGTGCACACGGCACATGAAGGTCCGCAGCAGCGGCACGTCGTAGCAGTATTGGGTCTGGATGAACTGCGCGCCGGCGGCGACCTTCTTCGCCAGGCGCTCGGCTCGCCATTGCAGGGGCTGTGCGAACGGGTTCGATGCCGCCCCGAGGAACACCCGCGGGCCATGGGTGAGCCTGCGGCCGCTGAGGAACCGCTGCTCATCGCGCAGCGTGCGCGCAGTGCTGAGCAGCGACATGCAGTCAAGATCAAACACCGGCTGCGCCTGCGGGTGATCGCCCGCCTGCACTCCGTCGCCGGTGAGACACAGGATGTTGCACACGCCCATGGCGGCGCCGCCGAGAATGTCGCCCTGGATGGCGATGCGGTTCTTGTCGCGGCAGGAGATCTGCATCACCAGCGCGTAGCCGAGGCGCGTCAGCAGCGCACAGACCGCAACGCTCGACATGTGGCAGTTCGCCCCGCTGCCGTCGGTGGCGTTGATGGCATCGACATGGCCGTCGAAGATCCTGGCGCGCTCATAGACCTCGTGCGGATCGGCCGAGTCGGGCGGGGCGAGCTCGGTGGTCACGGCGAACTGACCGGCGCGCAGCACCCGCTCGAGGCGGCTCGGGGAGCTGTGACCGGGCAGGATCGGCAGCGGCTGGCCGGGAACCGGCTCGTCCTCGAAGATCATGCCGCTTCCCCCGACCGCTCGCGTGTGACGCGCAGCCAGGAGGATCTGCCCTGCAGCCGCCGGTCGAGGGGCAGCTCGATCCGGGCGAGCGCCTCGCGGCCGCCGGCGACATGCGCGCTGCCGGCGATCGCCTGATACCAGACGCACTGCATCTCGGGGCGCACCTCGCAGTGGCCGTTGTCGCGCACGCCACCGCAGGGGCCGTTGCGCAGCTGCTTGGGACAGTTCATCGGGCAGGACATGCCGGTGGAGGACAACATGCATTGGCCGCACATCCTGCAGTCGAACAGCAGACCTTTGACCCGCCGCTCGAGGGCCGCCACCGGGCGCTCGAGCCGCTCGTAGCCGATGCGCTTGAAGAGCGGATGCAGCGTCACGAGAGTGCGTTCGAAGCCCCGATACCAGGCGTTCAGGGCGCGCGCGTGGCGCACCGACCAGAGTCGTACCGCGTACATCAGGGCTTGTCCGGCTCGGTGGTTGAGGCGGCGCTCGGGGAGGCGCTTTGCGCCGGGGAGGACTCCAGGCCCTTGGTGCGGATCAGCGCTTCCAGGCGCTCGTCGCTGTAGAGCGATTCCAGGCGCGCCGCTTCCGCGCGCACCTCGGCCTGAAGGTCTTCTCCGCAGGGCCGCGGAGGACTGCGTTGCCAGTCGGCCAGATACGCGTTCGAGGTGCCGCGTCCGGCACGCATGGCGGCGCGGTCCACCGCTTCCTGGAAGCGTGCGGAGAGCGGCGCCTTGGCGGTTTCGCGCCCGCGTTTGGCGATGACCTGCGCGGGGATGTCGCGCCAGGAGATGACGATCAGGTTCGCCACGTGAGTGCCTTGCGCTCGGCGAGGGCGCCGAGGCGGCTGCCGAGCCCACCGTATCCCGTGACGCGATGTTCGAAGGCAAGACCGAGCCGTGAGGCAATCTGCCGCGCCTGCCCAATGAGCGCCCCCGAAGGCTCCTGGGCGAGATGCACGATCTTGCGGTAGTGGCGGAAATACTCCTGCGCCAGCTCCGGGTGCCGATCGATCCCGAGACCGCCGATCACCAGCCGCTCGAAATGCCGCGTGAGAAAATCGGTCAGGTAGAACGTGCCCGGCTCGGCATCGGCGAGCTCGGCAAAGGTGCGCGCACCGGCGAAGAACTCGTAGCAGTGCGCCCCGGGGAGCCGCTCGACGCCTTCCTCGGCGAGCACCCGATCGAGCTGCCCCAGGGTGCCGCACTCGGCGTAGGCGACGAAGATCGTGCGGTATCGGTCGCGGTGGGCGCGGATCTCGGCGCGCACCGCCGGGGCGATGCGCTCGGGCCGGTTGTGCAGCTCAGGGGCGAGGCACGTGACGTCCATCGGCCAGCCGTTGGCCCGGCGCAGCGCGTGGATCTCGCGGGCGAGCGCTCCGCAGGCGATGATCAGCACGCGGCCGTGGCTGTCCATGGAGGCGCATCGGCCTCAGGCGGCCACGCGCGCGGCGCGGCGGGCGGCCAGCAGGCTCTTGGCGGTCTCGACCGCGATCGCCGCATCGCGACAATACGCGTCCGCGCCCACGGCCTTGCCGAACTCCTCGTTGAGCGGCGCGCCGCCGACCAGCACGATGAAGTCCTTGCGGATGTCCAGCTCGCGCATCTTGTCGATCACCACCTTCATGTAAGGCATGGTGGTGGTGAGGAGCGCGGACATTCCCAGGATGTCGGGCTTGTGCCGCTCGAGTGCCTCGAGGTACTTCTCCACCGGATTGTTGATGCCGAGGTCGATCACCTCGAAACCGGCGCCTTCGAGCATCATCGACACCAGATTCTTGCCGATGTCGTGAATGTCGCCCTTGACCGTGCCGATCACCACCTTGCCGATCGGCTCGGCGCCGGTCTCGGCGAGAATCGGCCGCAGGATCTCCATGCCGGCCTTCATGGCGTTCGCCGCCAGCAGAACCTCGGGAACGAACAGGATCCCGTCGCGAAAGTCGATGCCGACGATCCGCATGCCCTCCACGAGCGCATCGTTCAGCACCTTCTCGGCGCTCCAGCCCCGATCGAGGAAGATCCGGGTGGCCTCGGCGATTTCGTCCTTCAATCCATTGTACAGATCGTCGTGTACCTGCTCGGTCAGTTCCGCGTCGTTCAGGTCACGCAGGTTGAACTCGCTCTGGTCTGTCATGCTGGTTCCCCATAAGACCTTGCGGTGGGAAGCGTAACGGAGAGGGGCGGGAAAGCTGGTGGAATTGCGACTGCCACGTGCCCATAGACGACATTCGGTCGATCCAGGTCGGGCGCCATGATCACTGCCTCGCATCGCCCGTGGGGCGACTGGCCGGTTCGGACCGCGGTGCGGCGGCGCGGGAGTTTTCCGGCGGCGTGGCGATGCTCGGCAGGCCCAGTGAACTGGTGGCGATCCGTGGTGCCGGTCCCTGCGGACCGGCGGCGATGAACCGGCTCTTGAGCTCGGTCGGAACGGACTCCCGGCGCCGCTTACGCCACAGGTTGAAGGCGCTGAGCAGGATCGTGAGCGAGGCGAGCGTCGCGAAATAGGACCGCGGACCAAAGGTGGCGATGAGGCTTCCGAGCAGCACGGGGCTCACGGCAGCGCCCAGGCCATTCAGACGCAGCAGCGCGCCGCTCGCGGCGACCATCTGGGGCGGTTCCAGCTGATCGTTCACGTGCGACACGCCGAGCGAGTAGATCGTGAAGGCCATGACGCTGAACATGGCGGTCAAGCCGAAGAAGACAATCGGGGGCAGGTGAGGAAACGCCGCCAGGACCGCTGCACAGACTGCCGCGACGAAGCACACACCGGCGATCACCGTGCGCCGGTCCATGCGGTCGGACAGTCGGCCGACCGGGTATTGGCCGAGGACGGCGGCGAGCACGCTCACCCCCATGAAGGAGGCGACCCGCGAGGTGCCGAGGCCGGAGAGGTGCGCGTAGACCGGCCCCATGGAATACACGCTCGAGGTCACCATGCCGGCGACCGTCACCGCCACGACCCCGAGCGGCGAGTCCCGATAGAGCTCCCGGTAGCTCACCTTGCGCGGCAATGCGATCTGGGGTACCCGCTGTGCGGCGATCAGGATCGGCACCATGGCGAGCGAGATGAATGCCCCGGCGAGCATGAAGGGTGTCGCCGTGCGCGGGTCGGCCGGAATCAGCAGGAACTGCGCGGCGCCGAGGCCGACATAGAGCACCACCATGTACAGGGCGAACAGCCGGCCGCGGGTTTCCCGGGTCGCGCATTCGTTGAGCCAGCTTTCGATCACGACATACAGGCCCGCGAAGCTCAGCCCCGAGACACCGCGCAGCACCGCCCAGGAGAGCGGATGCACGAAGATGCCCTGCACCAGGATGGCCGCCGAGGCGACCGCCGCCATGGCGGCAAACACCCGGATGTGCCCGACCCGCCGCACTAGATGCGGCGCCGCCGCCGTCCCGAACAGGTAGCCGACGTAGTAGCACGACATCACTATGCCGGTGACCGGCGCGGCAAACCCCTCGATCGTCGCTCGAAGGCTGATCTCGGTGCTCTGCAGGCCGGCGCCGAGCATGAGAATGCCTACGCCGAGCAGCAGCTGCCAGGTCGCCGAAATCGTACTCGAGGTGGGGCGAAGGTCGCGGCCTTCGTGCGGGGAACTCACGCTGGTGACTCGTCGCAGGCATGCGGCGCGGGAGTACGCCGCAAAGGAACAGGCCAACGCTCGCTGCCGAGCGGGTCGGCCGCATGTTACCACGGCGTCGGGCCGGATTCGTACGCCGCGTTGCCCCGCCGTCCGGCGCTAGCAGAGCGGCTCGCGGCTGCGGTCGCTCATCAGATACAGCGCGCCGAACGACAGCAGCGCGCAGGCCGCCAGGTAACCGGCGCCGGCGAGCCTGCCCAGGGGACCGGTGAGCGCCGTGGCGATCAGCGGCGCGGTGCCGCCGCCGAAGCCGAGTCCGATGTTGAACGCCACCGAATAGCCGGACACCCGGTAGCGCGACGAGAACTGCTCGGCCAGCATGGCCGGCGCCGTGCCCTCGACGAGGAACAGCAGCCCGATCAGTCCACCCTGTGCCACGGCGAAACGCGCCACGGTGCCTCCGGCCATCCCGAACAGCGCGGCGGCGCTCACGCACACCAGGGCGAACACGATCAGCAGCAGCATCCGCCGCCGGATGAACCGGTCGGTCAGCCAGCCGGAGATCGGGATGAGTGCCAGCCCGAGCAATTGCAACACTGAGTTGATGCTCAACGCCGTGCCGGCGTCGATGCCGCCGAACCGGCTGGCGAAGGTCGGCAGGAAGACCAGGGTCAGATAGTTGAGCACACCGTAACCCCAGGTGAAGACCGTCGCCAGGATCATCGTTCGCGGGGCCCCCGTCAGGGCTTGCTTCAACGGCAGTTCGGGCGGTGCCTCGTGGCTGTGATCCGGCTCGTAGCCGGCGCGGCCCAGGCGTCTGAGCAGCAGCCAGGACAGGCCGGCCACCAGGCCGCCGGCGAGGAACGGCAATCGCCAGATCCAGGCGAAGCCGGCCTGCCGGTCGAGGGCAATGACGGTGGCGGCTGCGAGGGCGGAGGCGAGGATGTAGCCGCCCTCCGAGCCGATGTTGGCGAAACTGCCGGCGAGCCCGCGCCAGCGCGCCGGCGCCGTCTCGATCAGGTAGGACACCGAGCCGGTGAATTCACCGCCGACCGACAGCCCCTGAAACAACCGCACGGCAATCAACAGAACCGGCGCCCACAGGCCGATCTGGCCGTAGGTCGGCAACAATCCGATCAGGGTGGTCGCCGTGCCCATCATCAGCACCGAGAGGATGAGCACCGCGCGCCGACCCAGCCGATCGCCGATGTGGCCGAGCACCATCCCGCCGATCGGTCGCATGGCAAAGCCGATCGCGAAACCGGCGTAGGCGCCGAGCAGCGAGACGATCGGCCTGGAGGAGGGGAAGAAGTGCGCGC
>JAJYTX010000027.1 GCA_021792815.1 Pseudomonadota bacterium | reverse complement strand
AGCATTTCCTGAGCCGCGATCAGCTGATCGAGGCGAGCCGCGTATACGACAACGAAGTGTACGATCGGGCGATCGACGTGCAGATTCTGCGGCTGCGCCGCAAGATCGAACCGGACTGCTCGCAGCCACGATATATCGTCACGGAGCGTGGCGTTGGCTATTCTTTCAGCGCACCAGTCGAGACGGTGTACTGACGCGTAGGCGTCAATCGAATCAGCAGGTCATGGTTAAAATCGCAGACGGTCCGATTGGCTGAGGGCTGCGCAGCGCGCTGACGCGACTCGGGTCCGGGGTATCGGGGCAGGTGGACACGGCGCAATGCCTGCGGCAGCGGGTCGGTGCGGCATTGAGCGTCTCAAATCGAGCCCCTGCGGCGACCCGATGAATCAGAGGGTGAGCGCCCGCCGTCGGATTGGAGCGCCCCGTTGAGCGGTCGGTCACGGGATGCCGCAAACGGCAGCAGTCGGCCGGCGGTGCCGGCAGGGATCCCGGGCGCTGCGAACGGGAGGTAACGAACGAATTCCAAAGCGGTTCGGTGACGATCCCTGCCTGGGGCGCGGCCGGCGGCGCGCATGGCAGCATCGCGGTCTATTCGAGCCTGTACGCGCGAATGTGCCTGGTCGGTGGCGCGGTCAGTCTCGTCTTTCTGCTGGCCGCGCCGTGGGTGCGGAAACTGATGCAGGGCGTGCATTGAGGCACAGCCGCAAGCCGCTCACTTCCTGGGCGACAGCCCGCGCGGCGGCCGCCACCGCGGCCGCGACCAGCGGGCTGAGCGGGGCGCCGGGGGCGAAACAGCGGCCCTCGATGGCGTAGACGATGATCCGGTGCGGCGCCAGGTGCAGCGCGCGCGCCAGGGCGATCGCCTCGGCAAGGCCGGGCGCATGACTGGAGATGCCGGCTCTTTCGGACGGCAGCGTGTCGACGGACAGGTCGAGGCGATGAACCCGTCCGGGCTCGCCCAGGGGCGCGGCCGCATCGATGCACACGACGGCCTCGGAGTCGCTCCAGTGATCCAGCAGCGACAGCGCATCGGCCCGGTGGACCTGCACCGGGACATCCCCGGGCAGCAGTCGGCGTACCGTCTCGGCCACCAGCACACCGACCGCATCGTCGCCGCGATCCGGATGACCGAGCGCGCTGACCGTCACCCGGTGCGCCGGGGCTTTCAGGCTCGTTGAACCGACAGTTTGAGAAAGTGGGCGGAGCATGAAATGCACGGATCGTGATTGCGGATGCTGCGTTCGCAGCGCTCGCGGATGAAATCGTCGGACTGCTCCAGCGCCGTGGCCGCGATTTCGGCGAGATCGGCCTCCATGCTGGCCTGGTTCTGAGCGGTCGGCGGTACGATGCGGGCATTGCGTACGCCACCGTCCGCATCGAATTCGTAACGGTGCCAGCAGATGCCGCGAGGCGCTTCAGTGCAGCCGAAGCCGACACCGGCTCGCGGTGTGAGCGGCACCGCCGCGGCCGCGGGCGGCTCGTAGGCCGCCATCAGCCTCAGCGCCTCCTCGCACGCGTAGACGATCTCGAGCGCCCGCACGATGATGCTGCGGAAGGGGTTGCGGCACACCGGACCCAGACCGGCCTCGCGGGCGAGCGCCTGGATGCCTGCCGGAAGGCGGTCGAAATTGAGTGCATAGCGGGCCAGGGGTCCGACCAGGTAGGCGCCGCGGCGCCTGAGCGCCGCATGCAGGGCGGTGGAGTGCGGCACCTGCCGTTCCTCGAACTCGGCATCGAAGTCCGCGATGTCGATGTCGATGCCGCCGCTGGAGACCAGCCGTCCCTCGTTGAACGGATACTCCTCGGGATGGCGCAATGCCACGAACTCGTAGTCCCGCTCGAAGTCCGGAAACGTGAATGCCGCTACCCAGCGCAGCAGACGGACGGCGATCTCGCGGGCGTGCTCGAGCTGTTCGCCGAGCGGTGCCAGCTCCGCGCGTGTCGGCACGCGGAAGAAGCCGCCCGGCTGCACGTTGATCGGATGAATTTCCCGTCCACCCAACACGCGCATCAGCTCGTTGCCGGCTTTCTTCAGAGTCAGGGCATCGCGGACCCATGCGCCGTGCGCCTGCGCCATACGGATCGCATCCGGATAACCGAGGAAATCCGGGGCGTGCAGCAGCGTCACGTGCAGCGCATGGCTTTCGATCCATTCGCCGCAGTAGAGCAGTCGGCGCAGCGCCCGCAGCTGCCCGCCGACCGGCTGTCCGAAGGCGTGCTCGATCGCATGCACGGCGCTCATCTGGTAGGCGACCGGGCAGATGCCGCAAATGCGCGAGACGATGTCCGGAACCTCCGCGTAACCGCGACCCCTCAGCAGTGGCTCGAACAGGCGTGGTGGCTCGAAGATGCGCAGGCGTGCCGCGCTCAGCCGCGAGCCTTCGATCTGCAGCTCCAGCGCCCCTTCGCCTTCGACCCGGGTCAGGTACTCGACCTGCAGGGTTCGCGTCGTCATGGCTGGTCCCGTTGGAAGGCTGGCGCGGCCGCGTTGAAGCTGCGCAGCGCGCGGTCGAACCGGTCGGGACCGGCCCCGAGCGCCTGCCATCCGCGGGCCAATGCCCCGGTGTTCGCCGTTTCCATCGGCCCGTAGCAGCCGTAGCAGCCGCGACGGTAGGTCGGGCAGAGCGCGCCGCAGCCGGCGTGCGTGACCGGACCGAGACAGGGTACGCCCTGGACCATGACGCACACCGTGGCGTGCCGCTTGCATTCGATGCACAGGCTGTGCGAGGCGATCGCGGGCCGCCGGCCCGCGAGAAAGGCGCTGATCACCTCCAGCAGCTGCGTCTTGTGGACCGGACAGCCGCGCAGCTCGAAATCGACGGCAACGTGCGCGGCGATCGCGGTGGAGGTGGCGAGTGTTTCGATGTATCGGGGGGTCGCATAGACACTCGCCACCAGCTCGTCGATGGCCGAGAAGTTGCGCAACGCCTGTATGCCGCCGGCGCTCGCGCAGGCCCCGAGTGCCACCAGGTGCTTCGAATTCCGGCGCACCTCGCGGATGCGCTCGGCATCGTGCGCGGTGGTGATCGAGCCTTCGACCAGCGACAGATCGTAGGGCCCGGGCGCGACGGCACTCGACGCTTCAGGAAAATTCGCGATCTCGATCGCATCCGCCACCGCCAGCAGCTGGTCCTCGCAGTCGAGGAGCGCGAGCTGGCAGCCGTCACAGGAAGCGAATTTCCACACCGCAAGCCGCGGACGTCGGGACGCAGCCATGTCAGATCTCCCGGATCGCAAACAGGGGGGCGATGCGGTCAAAGCGCATCACGGGGCCGTCCAGGCAGATGAACTCGGGACCGAACTGGCAGTGGCCGCACAGACCGGTGGCGCACTTCATGTTGCGCTCGAGCGACAGATAGATGTGCGGATCGGGCACGCCCGCCTCATGCAGCGCCGCCACGCTGAATCGCATCATCATCTCGGGTCCGCAGACCAACGCCACGACGCTCTTCGAATCGAACCGCGCGCGGGGAATCAGCGCCGGCACGACCCCGACGTTGCCGCGCCATTGCGCATCGGCATGGTCCACGGTGAGCAACAGGTCCACGCCGGGACCGCGCCGCCATTGTTCGAGCTCGTGGCGATACAGCACCTCGTCCGGATGTCGCGTGCCGAACAGGATGAACAGCCGCCCGTAACGGTTGCGGCGGGCGAGTGCCCGGCGGATCGCCGGACGCAGCGGCGCGAGTCCGAGCCCGCCGGCGACGAAAATCAGATCGGCGCCTTCGGCCTCCGGCCAGGCGGTGCCGAACGGACCACGCAGGCCCACGGCCGCTCCGCCCCGCAGTCGGGACAGCGCGCTGCTGACCGCCCCGACCTCGCGGACGGTGTGCAGGAACCCGCCGTGCTCGTCTTCGCCACTGATGCTGATGGCCACCTCGCCGATGCCGAAGGCGTATAGCATGTTGAATTGACCCGGAGCGTAGCTCGGGCGGCGGCCGGACTGCGGCTCGAGGCACAGCGTCGCCGTGTCGGGCAGTTCACGCGTCACCTCCCGAACCCGGTAGATTGCCGGCACGAATGTGCCCGGGGCCCACCCGGGCACTTCAGCGCTTCCGGTAGACATCGAACATCTGCAGCCGGGTGGCGTGCAGCCGCTTCACGAGCACCGGCAGAAAACGCTGCATCATGTCGTAGCCGAAATCGTGATCGGCGTCGCACTTGCGGCGCAGGCAGGCCGCATCGATGCCGAACGCACGGGTCGGCGCGGCCGCGCGCGCATCGAACGTCCAGCGATACGGGGGCACCAGCCAGGAGGCACCCACGATCTCGCCCTCGGTGAGCGTCGCGAACACGATCGGCGCCTGGTCCGGACCGACGACATCGAGCGCGACCCGGCCGTGGCGAATCAGGAAGAATTCGTTCGCGGGATCGCCCTCGTGGAACAGGTACCCGCCGGTGTCGAAGCGGCAGTTTCGGGCGCAGCCGGCGATCAGAGCGGCATGCTCGGCGCCGAGCCCGGCGAAGAAGGGATGCTCGCGCAGCAGGGCGTCAAGTGCGTGCATGAGCGGCGGGTGCGTTCTGCGCCGGTGAGGCGGCGCGCAGGGCAGCGGCTTCCGCCGTGATGTCGATACCGGCCGGACACCAGGTGATGCAGCGTCCACAGCCGACGCAACCGCTGCCGTCGAACTGATCGAACCAATAGGAAAGCTTGTGGGTCATCCACTGGCGATAACGCGCGCGGGCGCTGTGGCGCACGCTGCCGCCGTGCAGATAGGAAAAATCCAGCGTGAAGCACGAGTCCCAGACGCGGCGCCGCTCGGCCGTGGCGCCGTCGAGGCTGCTGTGGTCCTCGACCGAGCTGCAGAAGCAGGTCGGACATACCATGGTGCAGTTGCCGCAGGACAGGCACCGTGCGGCGAGCGCGTCCCAGCGCGGATGGCCCGGGACCTCCCGCAGCAATTCCCGCAGGCGCGTGGTGTCGAGTCTGCGGCCCATCTGCGCGGTGGCACGGGTGAACACCGCCTCTGCGGCGGCGAGCTCCGCGTCGCTCGGTGCGCGGCTTGGGACGGCATCGAGCAGTCTGGCGCCGGCATCACTGCCGATCTCGACCAGGAAGCTGGCCCGATCCGTGTCCAGCAGCTCGGTCAGCGACAGGTCGAATCCCAGCGTCGCCTTAGGGCCCGTACCCATGGAGTGGCAGAAGCACGTACCGCCTCCCTGGGAGCAGTTGACCGCGACGATCAATGCGCTCAGGCGGCGCGCCCGATAGGCATCATCGGAGTAGCGGCCGCCGAAGAACACACGGTCCTGGATGGCAATGGCGTGCAGTTCGCAGGCGCGCACGCCGATGAAGGCCTGTTTGAGCCCAGAGGGATCCGCCGGCCTCACCTCGAAACCGTCGTGTCTGTGGGCCGTCCAGAGCCGTTCGAGCGGCGGGTGCAGGTATTGCTTCCAGGAGTGCGGACCGACGTTGAAACCGAACCACGCATCGTCAGCGCGGCGCTGGATTTCGTAACGGCCGGCATCCTGACGGTCGCTCCAGCCGGCGGGAAATTCCGACACATCGGTCACGTCATCGTAAACGATCGCCCGGTCACGCAGCCTCGGACCGATGGTGCGATAGCCCTGCGCCACGAGCGCATCGAGCAACCCCTGCAGGGTCTTGCGCGCAATCACGGCGTTCGTTGGCGCCGACAAAACCTGCTCCTCGCGTTGTGCCGCTGTCGGACGCGATCGAGCATATCCGGTCCACGCCGGGACCGCCGTCCGTAACGTCCGCAACCGGTGCGCTGCCGGGCGGAACACGCGCTGACGCTCAAGCCGCGCCAGGGCGCGGAGTCGGCAAGCGGATCGGGGCGATCAGCCGGGTGTCGGACGCGAGGCGCTGTGCTCGCGGCGCCCAGGCGCGATCGCAAGCGGCACCGCTGCGTGAGCGGCGGTCACTGCCGGCGCAGAAGCTCGAGAACCTGAGCGGTCGTGCCGGTCTCGCCGAGTCTCGGGAATATCCGCGTCAGACTGTTGTGATGAGCCTCCGGACTGAGATCGGTCATCGCATCGATCGCCAGCGTGACATGGAACCCGAGCTCATGGGCCTGGCGGGCGGTCGATTCCACACCGATGCTGGTGGCGACGCCGGCGAGCACGACCTGCGTCACGGACAACGACCTGAGGTAGGCCTCGAGGTCCGTGTGCGTGAATGCGCCCCAGGTCCGCTTGGTCACCCGGTGGTCGGTCGGCTGCGGATCGAGTTGCGGCAGCAGTTCGGTCCAGTCGGCGGGCAAGTTGGCGAGTCCACGCGCGTGTTCTGTCCGTCCCGGTGCGCCGCCTGCGACGTTGACCAGCACGACGGGCAGGCCGCGGCTGCGGAACGTTTCGGCCAGTTCGCGTGCGTGGCGCACCACGGGGTCGAAGGCCTGCGCGTTGACGAGAGAGGCTACGCCCTTCTGAAGATCGACGATGATCAGAGCGGTGGCCGGATCGATGACGGTCAATGGCATGGGATTCCTACATGCATGGGGATTGTTCGGGGCCGCTCGGGCGCCGGATCGACCGCGCACACGCCGGCACTGTCATGGCTGGACCAGTTGCTTGATCAGCGGCACGGCCGCGCCCAGAGTCTGCAGCTCCCGGGCATGGAGTCTGGCCAGGGCGGTCGCGAGCCATTGTCGCTTTGCGGCGCTGCGTTCGGCCCGGATCGCGGCCCCCTTGGCCGTCAGGGCAAACAAAATCCGCCGGCCGTCGCGCGGATCGGGCCGGCGTCGCACCAGATCCTGGGCTTCGAGCGCCGCGAGAATCGATCCCATCGACTGAGGCTTCATCGCTTCCGCGCGGGCGAGCTCGGCTGCCGTGATCCGGTCGTACGGCTCGAGTCGCGCGAGGACCGCCAGTTGTGACAGGCTCAGACCACCTGGCTGGCCTTGCGTGCGCAGGCGCCGAACGAGTTGGCCGGCGGCGAGGGCGAGTTCCGCCGCAAGCGATTCAATCGCGGTCGAAGAGCCTGTGGAGTACACGCAGACAGGATATATTTAGACAGTTTACCTTGCAAGATAAACTGATTAAAATCCCGGCGACCTGTCCGCGCACTTCGCCATTCCGCGCGCTGTTGCGCGGCAGCAGCTCGCTCGATGGGATTCCAATACGCACGGCGTGCGGCCCAGTGCGTCCTGCGGGTCGCGACGAGGTCAGAGGCAGCGATCATGCTCAGCAAACCATGCGAAACATCCGCCGCAAGCGGGCCGGTGTCGATCCCCGGTGAGAGGTGTGTCGACAGACGCAACGGGAGTCACCGATGGCCGTGAGTCAGAAGGACCCGCGACGCGCGCCTCGGCGCGAGCTCAGCCTCGCGGATTACCGGTTGCTCGCCGAATTCCGCTACCTGCTCGCGACGTTTCTCTCCTTCAGCGCGCGCGCGGCGGATGCCGCGGGGCTCGCACCCCGCCAGCACCAGGCGCTGCTCGCCATCAAGGGTTATCCGGGGGGCGGTCCGGTGACGGTGGGCGATCTCGCCGAACGCCTCGGGATCCGCCATCACAGCGCCGTGGGACTGGTCGACCGCCTCGTGCACAGCGGCTATCTCGTGCGGCGCGCTGACCCGCTCGACAGACGGCGCGCCATCCTCTCGCTCACCACCGCCGCAGAGCAGGCGCTCGCGGCGCTGTCGGCGGCCCATCGCGACGAGCTGCGGCGGATCGCGCCGCTGCTGAAGCCGCTGTTGAGTCAGCTCGGCTCGCCGGAGGTCCGCTGAGCGGCGCTGCGAGCGACGTTCGCAGCGCCACCGGCCGTCCGCGAGTGACCTGGCCGGCGTGAGCTTTTGCCCAGCGGACGCGGCTGCGCCTTGCCGGCGGGCGTGATTTCAGGTACCTGGACGCCATGCGCGGAATTTTCTCCTTCCTCGGCGCCTCGCTGCTCGGTTCCCTCGGCTGGACGCTCGGCCGGTACATCGGCTTCGGCACTGCGCTCGTGGTGAGCTGCATCGGCAGCGGCCTCGGCATGTACTGGGGCCGCAGACTTTTCGACGAGTGGTTCGGCTGACCCGTCTCGGCGGGGATTCAGGCGGGGCAGGGCGCTGAGCGTCGGTCTGCGCCGGCACGGCCGTTCGAACCTGGTCCGCGCGCGACTCGGCCGGGCTCAAACCGCTTCCCCGGACGGATGGCGGGTGGATTCCTCAGGCTTCTCGGGTTTTTCGGTGAGCGTCGCCTCGGTGAGCAGCAGCACACCGGCGACTGAAACGGCGTTCTCGAGCGCGGTGCGTAGCACCTTGGCCGGATCCACGATTCCCGCTTCCAGCAGGTCCACGAACTGCTTGCGCGAGGCGTCGAAGCCGACGTTGCCCGAGGAGCTCAGCATCCGGTCCACGACCACCCCGCCATCGGCCGCGGAGTTCTCGGCGATCTGGCGCGCGGGCACCTCCAGGGCGCGACGCAGGATCTCGACGCCCGTACGTTCATCGCCGCCGGTTTCCTCCATTGCCGCGCTGAGCGCCGCAGTGGCGCGTAACAGCGCGAGGCCTCCCCCGGGTACGATGCCTTCGGCGACTGCCGCCTTGGTGGAGCTGATGGCGTCGTCCAGCGCTTCCTTCTTCGCCTTCATCTCCGATTCCGATGGCGCGCCGACCCGGACCACGGCGACCCCGCCGGCGAGTTTCGCCAGGCGCTCTTCGAGCTTCTCGCGGTCGTAGCTGCCCGTGGTTTTCTCCAGCTCCTTGCGGATGGACTGGATTCTTGCACCGATGGCACCTTTCTCGCCCGCGCCGCCGATGATCGTGGTGTGCTCCTTATCGACGACGACGCGCCGGGCGCGTCCGAGCTGCCCGAGCTCGAGGTCCTCGATCTTGCGGCCGAGTTCCTCGGAAACGAGCTGTCCGCCGGTGAGCACCGCGATGTCCTCCAGCATCGCTTTGCGTCGATCGCCGAACCCCGGGGCCTTGACCGCGGCGCTTTTCAGCACGCTGCGGATCTGGTTGACGATGAGTGTGGCGAGTACCTCGCCTTCGATGTCTTCGGCAATGAGCAGGACCGGGTGGCCGGTCTTGGCGATCTGCTCGAGCAGCGGGATCAGGTCCTTTAGGACATTGATCTTGCGGTCGCAGATGAGGACGTACGGGTCCTCGAGCACCGCCTCCATTCGGCCGGAGTCCGTGACGAAGTACGGCGAGAGGTAGCCACGGTCGAACTGCAGGCCCTCGACGATCTCGAGCGTCGTCTCGGTGGTCTTCGATTCCTCGACCGTGATGACGCCGTCGCCTCCGACTTTTTCCATGGCATCCGCCACCAGCTCGCCGATCCCGGGATCGTTGTGGGCGGAGATGGTGGCGACCTGCGCCTTCTCCCTGCGACTCGCGACCGGTTTCGCCTGGGTTCTGATCGAGGCCACCGTGGCCGCCAGCGCCCGATCGAGTCCGCGCTTCAGGTCGATCGCGCTCGCGCCGGCGGCGATGTTGCGTACGCCTTGCGCGTAGATCGCATGGGCGAGCACGGTCGCGGTGCTGGTGCCGTCACCGACCAGATCGCCGGTCTTTTCGGCCGCCTGGCGCAGCATCTGCGCGCCGAGATTCTCCTCCGGGTCCTCGAGCTCCATCTCCTTGGCAATGGTCACGCCGTCATTGCAGATGATCGGAGCGCCCCATTTTTTTTGAATGAGTACCGATTTCGACTTCGGGCCGAGCGTGATGCGCACCGCATCGGCGAGCTGCGTCGCGCCGTGCAGCACCTTCTCGCGCGCCGCGGACCTGAACAACACCTGCTTGGCGCTCATGGGCTCGTACCGGCAGTCATGGCGCGCCGATGGTGCGCGAGCGCGTCGCGGGCCGCCATATGCAGTTGCCGCGATCTGGAGTGGATCCAACCGGGCAGCCGCACGATCTTCGGTGCCGGTGCGCGCACGGGTATGGGCCGGCGGAGCGGGACCGTGGCGAATGCGTATCCGGGCGCGGACTGTACCACTTAACCTCGGGCCGCGGCCGCCGGAAAGTATCGCGCAGACTCGCAAGGCAACCCGGCTGGGCCCGCGATGAGACGCATCATGCTGTTTGCGGCGGTGAACATGGCGGTTCTCGCCATGATCACACTCGTCGTCCAGGCGCTCGGGCTGGAGCGCTATCTGGCGGCGCGCGGGGTCGATCTCACCGCGGTGCTGGCGCTCAGTGTGGTGTTCGGGTTCGGAGGGTCCTTCCTGTCACTGGCGCTCTCGAAGCGCATGGCAGTGCTGACGATGGGCGTGGCGATCATCCGCTCTCCGGCGAGCGGCGGCGAGCACTGGCTGCTCGAGCGGATCGGGGCGCACGCCGAGCGTCTGGGACTGGCCCTGCCGGAGGTGGGAATATTCGAATCCCCGGACATGAATGCGTTCGCGACCGGTGCGAGGCGCAATCATGCGCTCGTTGCCGTCAGCACCGGCCTGCTGCGGAACATGGCGCCGCAGCAGCTGGACGCCGTGCTGGGACACGAGATGTCGCACGTGGCGAACGGCGACATGGTGACGCTGGCGCTTCTGCAGGGGGTGCTGAACACCTTTGTCATGTTCCTCGCGCGCGTGCTCGGCACCGCCATCGATGCGGCGATCGGCGGCAGGCGCGAGCAGCAGGCCGGCGAGGGGCTGGTTTACTTCGCGAGCGTCATCGTGCTGCAGATCGTGTTTGGAGTGCTGGCGACCCTGATCGTCATGGCCTATTCGCGTCATCGGGAGTTCCGCGCCGACTCCGGCGGCGCGCGCCTCGCGGGCCGGGACAACATGATCGGAGCGCTGCGCGTGCTGCAGAGCGCCGAGGGAGGGGCGCTTCCGGGCCAATTGCGTGCCTTCGGAATCCACGACGGCACCGGGCATGCCTGGCCGGTCCGCCTGTTCATGAGCCACCCGCCGCTCGCGGCGCGCATCGCCGCGCTCGAAGCGCTCCGGCCGGCACGTTGAGTGTCACCGCCGGGTGTGCCATGCGGCGCGGTGAGCAGGTTGCAGTGCGCAGGACCGGTCCCCGATGGGAGCACTTCCTGCACGATGCCGACGTGGGGGTGCGGGGATTCGGGCCGAGCAGGGAGGTCGCGTTCGAGCAGGCCGCGCTGGCGATGATCGCGGTGATCACCGATCCCAAGGCGGTTCGCGCCCGGAACAAGGTCAGCATCGAATGCCGGGCGCCGGATGACGAGTTGCTGCTTGCGGAGTGGTTGAACCGCCTGGTCTACGAGATGGCCACGCGGCGCATGATCTTTTCGCGTTTTTCCGTGCGGATCGCCGCCGGCACCCTGCAGGCCGAGGCATGGGGGGAGCGGCTCGATCGCGCGCGCCACCGGCCGGCAGTGGAGATCAAGGGCGCGACCTACACCGGGCTTCGCGTGCAGCAGCGTCACGGCGAGTGGCTGGCGCAGACCGTGGTGGATGTCTGAGTCATGGAGCCGGATCTGTTCAGCCGGCAGTCCGAGTACCAGTGGCAGCTGGCTCCGCAGGGCGGGATGCGCGTACCGGTGGTGATTTTCGCCAGCGAGACACTGTTGCGCGGCATGGACCGGAAGGTGGCCGAGCAGGCTGCGAACGTGGCCATGCTGCCCGGGATCGTGACCGCATCGTTCGCGATGCCGGATGCGCACTGGGGTTATGGGTTTCCGATCGGCGGAGTGGCGGCGTTCGATGCGGATGAAGGCGGCGTGGTGTCGGCCGGTGGAGTCGGCTTCGACATCTCCTGCGGCGTGCGCTGCCTGTTGACCGGTCTGAGACGGCCGGACATCGCGCCGGTTCGAGACGCACTCGCCGACGAGCTGAGCGCCCGCATTCCGGCCGGAGTCGGCAGCACCGGCGCCATCCGTCTGGGGGCGGCCGAAATGACTGCGATGCTGCGCGGCGGCGCGCAGTGGGCCGTCGAGATGGGCTGGGGAAAGCCGGAAGACCTCGAGCGCAGCGAGGAGCGCGGCCGGATGAGCGGCGCAGAGCCGGCCGAGGTGTCGGAGGAGGCGAGGCGGCGCCAGCGCGAGGAAATGGGCACACTCGGCAGCGGCAATCATTACCTGGAGCTGCAGGAAGTCACCACGGTGTTCGACGAGCAGGCCGCGTGCGGCTTCGGCCTCGGCCTGGGTGACATCGTGATCATGATTCACTGCGGCTCGCGCGGGCTCGGCCATCAGATCGGCACGGATTTCCTCAAGCGCATGGCGACGTCCGCCGCGCAGTACGGCATCCGACTGCCCGAGCGCGAGCTCGCCTGCGCGCCGATCCACTCGGATCTCGGTGCGGCCTATCTCGGCGCCATGCGGGCCGCCATCAACTGCGCGCTCGCGAACCGGCAGATCCTGACGCATCTGGTGCGCAAAGTGTTCGCCGCCGCCCTGCCACAGGCGCGCGTCTCCGTGCTGTACGACGTATCTCACAACACCTGCAAGCTGGAGGAGTTCCGCGTCGGCGGACGGCTCCGCAGGCTGTACGTGCACCGCAAGGGTGCGACCCGTGCACTCGCTCCGGGGCATCCGGACATTCCGCCGTCGCTGCGGGCGATCGGACAACCGGTGTTGATTGGCGGCTCGATGGGCACGGCGTCCTACATCCTCGCCGGAACCGCGGAATCGGAGTCGCGTGCATTCAGTTCGGCCTGCCACGGCGCCGGGCGGGCCATGGGACGGCGCGCGGCGGCGCACGTCTGGCGCGGCCGGGAGGTGCTCGATGCGCTGGCGGCGCGCGGCATCCTGGTCCGCAGCGCTTCAGTGCGCGGAGTGGCGGAAGAGGCACCGGGCGCCTACAAGGACGTGGTGGCGGTCGTCGAGGCCGCCCACGGCGCCGGGCTTGCCCGCAAGGTGGTCCGGCTGGAGCCGTTGATCTGCATCAAGGGGTAGCGAACATCCGGCGGTGTGCCAGTCTGTCGCGCCTGGTGTCGCTGCCGCCGGAGCACGATGTCGCGACGTTGAGCGGCGGCTCGGCCAGGCCGCGCCGCCGAATCACCGCTGGACCCTCGCCGTCCGCGGCCCATCAAGAGCCGCGGACGGACTCCCTGGCCGAACGCGCCCGGTGCGTCCCTGCTCCGCGCGCGTCGCGTGCCTTACTTTTCCTTGGCTTGCTCTTCGGCTGTCGCGATGGCGTCATCAACCTGGCTGGATGCGCGTTCAACAGCCTGACGGATGCAGCTCGGTGCCTCCTTTTCCTCGAGCGGGTACAGCTTGTCGAGCTGCTCGCAGGCGAGGCTGGCGGTGTCCTTCACCCGCTGCTTCAGCTCCATGGCGCCGGAGTGCGTTGCCAGGTCAAGATCGGCATAGCTGACCCGGTGCGTGAGTGTCACCTCTTCGATCGGGGCGCCGATGGCGGTGTGGCCGACCACCGTCTTGGTCATGACACCGGCCTCGATCACGATGGTATCCGTCGCATTGTCCGCGAGCGCGGCCATCGCCATGCACAGTCCCGCGGCGAGCACAACCGCGCCGGCGCGCTGGGCCGGTCGTCGTAACTTCATCATAGTAACACCTCAAGTTGTAGTCAGGGCGCTGGCGGTACGCGCACGATGATATGCGACGCAGAAGCGCTGTACATAGGCGCTTTCCGTACGGACCGTGCACTGTTGTCTCTAGGTAGTACTGCGGATGCCGTCTCCCGGGACCGCCGGCGCGATGGTTCTCATCGCGTGGCCGATCGTGCCGCCGGCAGTCGTGCCCGGGGCCCGCGAGGTGCCATGCCGGCCTGGCGGGCCCGGGGAGTCGGCGGCGGCCTCGGGAGCGCTCGCGTCGTTGGTGATGGGCCTGACGGGTGCGGCGGTGTCGCCCGCGGAGTGGATGACCTATACTGGCGCCCGCCGAAGCGGGAAAGCGCCAACCGTTGCGACGGCTGCCGCGGCACACGGCTCGGCTGTATCCCGTATTCAGAATCGAGCCGTCGCCGGTACGGAGGCTGAAGCCCGTCGCCTGCGCCCGGCCGCATGCTGCCGCCGGACGGTCCGTGGCGTGAGGCCACGGAGGCTGCTGTGCAGGAGGGTCACGCTGCTTGAAACGCTTTGCTGTTTTCATACGAATCTGGTTGCTGGTACTGGTGGCCTGCGCCGCCGCGGTGGCGTTCGCATTCAAGCGGATCGACCTGCCGATGGCGGTGTTTTTCCGCGGTTCAGCCCGGCTCCTCAACCCCTTGGGCACGGCGTTCGGCGCGGCGGTGATTCTGTTTCTGGAATCCGCCGTGACCCTGACGCTGATTCTGGCGCGCCTGGTGCGCGGCCATCTGTCGCGATTCGCCGAGGTCCTGGCGCTCGCCTGCCTCGCCTCGATCTGTGCCTACGGCATCAACAGCCAGGTGCTGAAGCCGTTTTTCGGGGTTGCGAACC
>JAJYTX010000026.1 GCA_021792815.1 Pseudomonadota bacterium | reverse complement strand
GTTACCGGGGATTCACCACCCGGTTTTCCCCCGACGTGACGCTGGAGGAGGACCTGCGGCGGCGGGATTTGACCATCAATGCCATGGCAGAGGATGCCTCCGGTGAGATCATCGATCCGTATGGCGGCCAGCGCGATCTGCGGGCGAGGCTGTTGCGCCATGTGTCGGAGGCATTCGTCGAGGACCCGGTGCGGGTGCTGCGTGTGGCCCGTTTTGCGGCTCGATATGCGCCTTTGGGTTTCCGGGTGGCGCAGGAGACCGTGGCGCTGATGCGCCGGATGAGCGAGTCCGGGGAACTGTCGGCGCTGGTGCCCGAGCGGGTCTGGCAGGAGACCGAGCGCGCGCTGCGGGAGAGCCGACCCGAAGTGTTCTTCGAGACGCTGCGCGAGTGCGGAGCGCTCGGGCGCATCTTCCCCGAGGTGGAGGCGCTCTTCGGGGTCCCCCAGCCGCAGCAGTGGCATCCGGAAATCGACACCGGCGTACACGTCATGCTGGCGCTCCGCTGGGCCGGCGGCGCAGCGCTGCCGGCGACCGCCCGGTTCGCGGTCCTGACCCACGACCTGGGCAAGGCACTCACGGCGCCGGAACGCTGGCCGAGCCACCACGGACATGAGGCCGGCGGCCTGCCCGCGATCGAGGCGCTGTGTGAGCGGCTTAAGGTGCCGCGGGAATACCGCGACTTGGCGCTGCTCACGGCCCGCCACCATACGCTGGTGCATCGTGCCGGGCAGTTGCGGCCGGCCACGGTGCTGAAGATCCTTGAAGCGACCGATGCCTTTCGCCGGCCAGGACGGTTCGAGGAACTGCTGCTGGCTTGCGAGGCCGATGCGCGCGGTCGCACCGGGCTCGAGACGCAGCCTTATCCTCAGGCCGGATTGCTGCACCGCGCGCGCGCCGCGGCCGCCGCGGTCAGTCTGTCGGAGGAAGATCGCCGCGGGATCGAGGGACCGGCGCTCGGCGAGAAGCTGCGCGAGAAACGTCTGGCGGCCGTCGAGGAGGTCTGCCGGAGCGTTCCGGCAGTGCTCTCATCGTGAACCCGTGCGCGACCCGGAAGCGCGGCGCGACCCCGGCTCGAACCGAGCGTCGCGAGCAGGGGCGATTCAAATCGGCCTGGGGCGGCTGAATGTGCGGGAAAGCGGCGGTGGGGAAAGATAGCCTGGGAGGATCTGCCTCATCCGGTGCCCAGTGAGCCCGAGCCGGGCGAGACCGTCCTCGCTGCAGACGCTGTCCACGGTGAGCGAGCGGAAATTGTCGAGCGTGAGCGGCCTTCCGGGCAGCACACCGAGGACAGCCGCCTGCACCCGGCCCAGTGCATCCGGGAGTCTCAGGATCCGGCAGGGCAGCCCTGCGACCCGCGCCGTCAGGCGCACGATCTGCTCCAGGGTCATCACCTCCGGTCCGCCCAGCGGGTAGGTCTGGCCGAAGGTTTTCCGTTCGCGCAGTGCGAGCACGAACGCATCGGCGACGTCACCGACGTACACCGGCGTGAAACGCGCCTGCGTCCGGGCGAGCGGCAGGAAGCCGCCCGACAGGCGCAGCAGGCCGGCGAACCGGCGGGTCAGGGAATCGCCGGGGCCGAAGATGACCGAGGGGCGGAAAATGGTGTAATCGAGGTGCGCGGCCGCCGCGTGGATACGAGCCTCGGCCTCGGCCTTCGAGCGCAGGTAGCGGCTGGGGGCCTGCGCGGCGGCGCCCAGCGCGCTCATCTGCACGAGCCGACGCACGCGCGCGGCCTTCAAGGCGGCAATCAGCTTTTCCGCGAGAGCAACGTGCGCCGACTGGAAGGTGACGCGGCCATGCTCGTTGAGAATGCCGATGAGGTTGATCACGGCGTCCATGCCTTCGACCAGCCGATCCAGCGTGCCGCGGTCGTGCACATTGGCCTCGACCAGCTCGACGGTGGGCAGCACCCGCAGGGGCTCGCCGTGCGTGCGATTGCGCGTCGGCACCCGCACCCAGTGCCCCTCTTGGGCCAGCCGGTTGACGAGGGCGGTGCCGACGAAGCCCGTTCCGCCCAGAACGCAGACATTCAGCGGCTCAGCGGACATGCGAAATCCTCCCGCGTATCGCAGCGGCGGCTCACCCGGTATGCGGATCGATCGGCAAGGCGCCCGGCCATCGGCTCGAGGAGGCGCGCCTCGCGCCGCCCGCTGACCGCTCCAGCCGATCCGGCGGGGCGAGTCTCGGCTGCGATTGTACGCCCGGGCCGGCAATCACTGCCGGCCCGGATCGTGACGCCGAACCTGCTGATCCCGGCCGCCGCTCAGGCGGCCTCGACCTCGATCCGCCTCGGCTGTAGTTGCGGCTGCTTCGGAATCGCCACCTCGAGGACACCGTGCACATGCCGTGCAGTAATGGCGTCCACATTCGATCCCTCCGGGAGGGTGAAGCGGCGCAGGAACGAACCACTGCGTCGCTCCAGGCGCTGCCAGCCGTTCTGCTGTTGCCCCTGGTGGGCACGCTTCTCGCCGCGGATCGTCAGCACGCCCTTCTCGGCAGTGATGTGGATGTCCTTTGGCTCGACGCCGGGAACGTCGGCGAATAACAGGAAGCGGTCGGATTCCTCCCGGATGTCGATCTGCGGAATCCAGGCAGTTCCGGCTCCGCCGGTCGCCTCGCCCGCATCGTCGGACAACGCCTGGTCAAGTTGCCGGTGCAGACGGTCGATGAGCGTCCAGGGCTGATAGCGAACAACAGTCATGATCTAACCTCCGATCTGAGATGGTGTCAGGCGTTGCCGCCTCCAGATACCGTTGGTTTCGATCTGTGGGCATGCCAGGGGATTTCAAGCGCCCGGCGATGCAAGAGCCTGCGCCCGTCCGATCCGGGTGGTCCTCCATGCCGCAGGCCGGACAGGCGTTGCGCAGGGCGCGGCCGCCTGCGCCGATCCCTGCCCGGTTTTCCGGCAGGTCGGCCTCGAGCATTGTCTGGGGACAGCCTGTGCATAAGCTGTGAGAGATCTGAATACAAGATATTGAAAGTCGGCCAGTAAAGAGAAAAAGCAGATTCGCTAAAAAAAACATATGATTGCCGCAGCCAGAATCTCATTAAGACATTGTTTTTATTATATTTTTAAAGCAGAAAACCAGTCTCTTCAAAATCTTGACGCCCACCGGGGTGCTCATTAGGCTCTTTGCCCCGACACAAGATCTTGTGTTCGCCCTCGGGCCACATGAGATCGCGCGTTCGGGGAGGCTCAGGGGGGATACAGGTTTTGGCGGCGTCCGGTGGGCCCGGTCCGCTCTGCCCGGTTTCCCGTATCCCCTGTGATCCGGTGTGCAAACACTTGGAGCACCGCGGACAATGAATACTGTCGTGAAGATCGCAGCGAAGGACATCGACGCCATTCCGTTCCAGGAAGCGTCTCTGGACATCTGGGACAAGAAATACCGGCTCACGGCCAAAGACGGCACCCCCATCGACAGGACGATGGATGACACCTACAAGCGTGTCGCGCGTGCCCTCGCCGACGTCGAGCGCGAGGAGGTGCGCGAGCACTGGTACGAGCGCTTCCTGTGGGCCCTGCGTCGCGGCGCCATTCCCGCCGGCCGCATCACCTCCAATGCCGGGGCGCTGGAGCACAAGCCTGCGACCTCGACGATCAACTGCACCGTGTCAGGAACGATCCATGACTCCATGGACAACATCCTCGGCAAGGTTCACGAGGCGGGCCTCACCCTGAAGGCAGGTTGCGGCATCGGCTACTGCTTCTCGACGCTTCGGCCGCGCGGCGCGTATGTGTCGGGCGCGGGCGCCTACACATCAGGTCCGCTGTCCTTCATGGATATTTTCGACAAGATGTGCTTCACCGTTTCGTCCGCGGGCGGACGACGCGGGGCGCAGATGGGCACGTTCGACATCGGCCATCCCGATGTCATGGAGTTCATCCGTGCCAAGCGCGAGAGCGGCCGGCTGCGCCAGTTCAACCTGTCGCTGCTGATCACCGACGAGTTCATCGAAGCCGTGCGTGAGAACCGCGACTGGAAGCTCGCCTTCCCGATCTGCCGCAAGGAGTACGAGAGCGAGCGGCCGGATCTCGACGACGACGGCAGGTTCCTGTGGCGCGAGTGGGAGATTCACGACGATTACGTGGTGAATGAACAGGGGCTGGTCGCCTGCAGGATCTACAAGACGCTGCCGGCCAGGCGGATGTGGGACGTCATCATGACCTCCACGTACGATTTCGCAGAGCCGGGATTCATCCTGATCGACCGTGTCAACGAGATGAACAACAACTGGTGGTGCGAGAACATCCGCGCGACCAACCCCTGCGGCGAGCAGGCGCTCCCCGAGTTCGGCGCGTGCCTGCTGGGATCCGTCAACCTGACCAAATTCGTCCGTCATCCCTTCGCGGCCTCGGCGCAGTTCGATTGGGCGGAATACCGTGAAGTGGTCAAGGTGTTCACGCGCATGCTCGATAACGTCGTGGCGGTCAACGGACTGCCGCTCGAGCGGCAGCGCCAGGAAATTCAGCGCAAGCGCCGCCACGGCATGGGCTTCCTCGGCCTTGGCAGCGCCATGACCCTGCTCGGCATGAAGTACGGCTCCGCCGAGTCGCTGCGGTTCACCGAGGACGTTTCGCGCGAAATGGCGCTGGCCGGCTGGGAGGAGGGGCTCGCGCTGTCGCTCGAGAAGGGGCCGGCGCCGATCATGACCGAGGATTTCACGGTCACGAGCGAAATGCTGCACAAGCGCCCGGAGATGGTTCGCGACGGCTGGAAAGCCGGGGACCAGGTGCCCGGCCGGGTGCTGCACGCCAGGTACAGCCGTTACATGCAGCAGATCGCCACGGTGGCTCCCGATCTCGTCGAGAAGCTGGCCGAGGCCGGTGCGCGCTTCACGCACCACACCTCGATCGCACCCACGGGCACCATCTCGCTGTCCCTGGCAAACAACGCGTCGAACGGCATCGAGCCGTCGTTCGCGCATCACTATTTCCGCAACGTGATCCGGCCGGGCCGCAAAACCAAGGAAAAGATAGACGTCTACTCCTTCGAGCTGCTCGCCTATCGAGAGCTGGTCAATCCGCGGGCCGGACCCGGCGGTGCGGCGCAGCCGGACCAGCTGCCGGACTACTTCGTCGCCTCCGATCACATCACGCCGAAAGAGCACGTCGATGTGCAGGCCGCGGCGCAGAAATGGGTGGACTCGTCGATCTCCAAGACGGCCAACGTGCCGACGGACTTTCCTTACGAGAAGTTCAAGGACATCTATCTGTATGCGCACGAGCAGGGGCTGAAGGGCTGCACCACGTTCCGGTTCAATCCCGAGGCCTTCCAGGGCGTGCTGGTCAAGGAGCAGGATCTGAAGAACACCGTCTACAAGTTCACACTCGATGACGGCTCGGTCGTCGAAGTGCGGGGCGACGAACAGATCGAATACGACGGCGAGATGCACATGGCGGCGAATCTGTTTGATGCGCTGCGCGACGGGTACTATGGGCGATATTGAGACGGCTGCGGCCGACGACTGCATGATCGGGCTTCCGGGGGTCGCGTCATGACCATCAAGATCGAACGAAAGATCGTCAAGTACGAGGTGCAGAAGCCGGAGGACAAGCCTGCCGACAAGGCCGCCGCAAAAGCGTCGACCGCCAACGAGGCGGCCCCGGCCCCGACCGGCTCAGCGCCGCCCACACCGGCAACGGTCCGCGACAAGCACGGCCACCTGGCTCAGGTGATCCGGATGCACGAGAAGCTAGAGCGCCCGGAAGTGCTCATCGGCTCGACCTACAAGATCAAGACACCGATCTCCGACCACGCGATGTACGTGACCATCAACGACATCGTGCTCAACGAGGACACGGAGTACGAGCAGCGCCGCCCGTTCGAGATCTTCATCAACTCGAAGAATCTCGATCATTTCCAGTGGATCGTCGCGCTGACCCGGATCATCTCGGCGGTGTTCCGCAAGGGCGGCGACGTCACCTTCCTGGTCGATGAGCTCAAGGCCGTGTTCGATCCACGCGGCGGCTACTGGCAGCCCGGCGGGAAGTTCATGCCGTCCATCATCGCGGAGCTCGGCTACGTCATCGAGCGACACCTGCAGACCATCGGCCTGCTGCGCAAGCCGCAGCTCGACGAACACCAGCAGCGCCTGGTCGACGAGAAGCGGGCCGAATACGAGGCGCGCACCCGTCAGACCGATGCGTTCGCGAAGTCGGATTTCCCGGAGGGCGCGCAGCTCTGCTCCAAGTGCAGCACCGCCGCCGTCGTGATGATGGACGGCTGCATGACGTGTCTCAACTGCGGTGAGTCGAAGTGCGGATAGGCTGTCGGGGCCGGCAGGCGGCGGCCGGCCTTGTGCGTTGACGTATAAGCCATATCCTGATGCCGAGACGGATAGCAGGCGATCTGCGGTAACGATCCGATGATTGCCCGCAGGTCAAAGGACGCGCGCTAAATCTCGAATACCTTCTTTTCGGTCTGATGAAGACAACTACCGGGACCGTCGTCCTCAATCAGGTAGTTGTCGCACACGACCGCAAAAGCCGCGCTCGTAAAGACCGACGGATGAATCGCGAGGCAATGCCCGGGCTTCACAGCCATCGTTTCATCGCGCCGCACCAAGGGTCTTTCCACCAGATCATATCCCTGGCCGTGGGCGAAAATGCGCTCCTCACCTTCCAGGCCCTGGCTCACCATATATTCGTTGTACAGTTCGTGTACGCTTCGGTACGCCGTCCCGGGCTTGAGAAGCGAGAGTGTGTACTCCTGCGCCTTGCGCATCTGCTCACATCGCTCGAGCAACTCCGATGGCGCCTTGCCGAGACACACTGAGCGCGTCAGCTCGACGAAATATCCATCCAGTGGCGCGTTTTCAAGCAGAACGCACACGACATCTCCGGCGCAGATCGTCCGCCCCTGCATGTGCTCACCGAGCATGTGAGCCGGCTCGTCCGGAGGCGCGGATCCGACCAGGATTGCCCCGGACTCGCAACCCATGCCGCGACTTATGTAACTCGCAGCCGCCACCACTTCGCAATCCCGCATGCCAGGCCGAATCATCGTGAGCAGCTTCCGAAATATCGCATCCTGTATGCCGGCACAGCGCCGCAAAATTCCGATCTCTTCGCGGCTTTTGATCGCCTTGCAGTGATCGACATATTCGGTGATGTCGACAATATCGCCTCGAAACCCGGCTTCAACCGCCGCGGCGAACGCATGTGGCATGCTCTTGATTCCGATGAGCCCGACTCTGCGGCAGCCTTTCTCCTCTAGCACTCGGAGCACGAGGTCCGCCTCGTAGTTCTGTGTATAATGTACCGACGGAAATTCCCCTACGGTAATGACCTCGCCGACGCCAATATATTGCCGGCTGTCGCCATCATGCCGACGCCTTGTGCCATGTCTGCCATGATCGATCAACGTCATCAGATCGTCACGAAAGAACATCACTACGCGGCGATACGCGTACGGCGAATCCGTCAGCCAGCGGGAATACCCGGATAGATGCGGATCACTGGCGACGCAAATCGCCACGTCCAAATTGGCGGCGATCATGTGCTCACGGATCAGTAGCCACCGCCGCTCGAGCTCGCCGCTCGATACTGCGAAGATCCTCCTCACATCGTCTAGAGTCGATTTCATGGTTTGGTTCAACAGATCATGAAGCTAGCGATACGCGGTGTGCCGGCATCGATTAGCGCCGTCTGGCCAGAGCGGAACGGTCATATCTGTAGCACACCGGATTCCTGAAGAGAAATGACCGATACGCATGCCGGGGATTGACGCTATCAATTTTGCGTCGCGCGCTCGCCGTGGCATAAGATCGAAAAGGAGGCCGACCGGGGAACACGTGGCAAAGGTCGTCGCCTCTGATGTTCTGCCGAACGACCCATCTCATGGGAGGCGACTCATGCTCGACCGGGCCTTGGACATTCTGCTCATTTTCCCCGATCCGGAGCCGCTGTGGCGCGGCGCGGCGCAAACCGCCGCGAGACGACTGCCTCGGCACGAGCTGCATTTCGCCTACACGCTGGACGATGCGGCCCCCTATGTCGAGGCCGCAGACGTGATTGTCAGCTTTGCGTTGCGGGAGGATTTCGGGCGAATGGCCGGAAAACTCAAGTGGATCCACGGCCTGGGAGCCGGAGTGGACCGTATCGTCAGCGTCGTCGGTCTTGCCAATGACGTGATCGTGACCAACACGCGGGGCATTCACGCTGACCCGGTTTCGGAAGCCGCGCTGGGCATGATGTTCGCCCTGAGCCGCGACTTCCGCAGAGCTGTGCTCGACCAGCGAGCAAAGCGCTGGCTGCCATGGGATTCTCTGCTTTTGAAGGGCAAGACCGTGGGCGTGTATGGTGTCGGCGCGATCGCGGAGGCTCTCGGGAAGAAATGCCAGGCGCTGGGCATGCGCACGCTGGGGATGAGCAACAGAACGGACATGGCGCCCGGATTCGATGAGATTCATTCCCCGGAAAGTCGGAACTCGGTGCTTGGAAAGTCGGACTATGTGGTGCTCCTTGCTCCGCTGAGGCGCGACAATGTCGGTGTGGTGAGCCGGGAGTTTCTGGCCGCCATGAAGCCGACCGCGTTTCTGATCAACGTTGCGCGCGGACCGTTGGTGAACAACGCGGAACTGATAATTGCTCTGCGAGAAGGACGTATCAGCGGTGCGGCGCTCGATGCGAACCATCCGGAACCGCTGCCGCCGGAAAGTCCGCTGTGGGAAATGGAAAACGTCATCATCACGCCGCATATCGCCGGCCGCTTCCCGGAGTATCTCGACCGGGCGCTCGACATCTTCGAAGAGAATCTCGCGTGCTTCATCCGTGACGACTACGGGCGGATGGTAAATCGCGTCGATCGCGTGACCGGAATGATAGGCAATCCATGGCGCGATGTGCGCTGACGTGCGAAGCAGCCTCATGTCCTGGAAAGCGTGGATTCGCCCAGTTTCACGGCGTCCCGCGCCCGTTGAAACGGGCGCAGCCCGTACCAAGCCAACGGTAGCGTCAGGGCTGCGCCGAAAACCGTCACGACCAGGATGGAATAGGGAAGCATGAGCGGGCGGTGAAATACTGAATCGGTCACCAGTGCAGTCGCCGTGGGTCCGAGTGAGTATCCGCCCACGCCTGTCACCAGGTACCAGACCGAAACAGCCCTTCCGCGGAATCGCGGTGGAGTCATATCCTGCATGACGGCAGTGCCGCTCGCATAGCACATGCTTTGAATGAAAAACATTACAAACCATGAAAACGCGGCCATGCGTACGCCGAACATGGTTATCCCGATAGTTGCGGGAATAACGGTCAACGACCAGAAGATCGTCAGACGGAAACGCGCGCCGACGCGTCCGGCCCTGCCCCAATAGTCGCCTAACATGCCTCCGGTGACGGTTCCCGGGACTCCTCCCAGCAACGTCGCGACCCCGAGAAGCATGCCGGCGTCCGCGGCCGTGAGTCCGTAATTGCGCACGAACAGCGTCGGGCTCCACGGCACGATTGCGAAGCTTACAAAAGAGAAGGTCGTGTATGCAGCAAGCGTCAGGGCATATGCGTTCTTGTGGGCGCGCACGTGGCCGGTCAGATTGGACGGCGTCGTCGGCGTGTCCGAACTGGCGGCCGAGGTCGGCAGTTTTGCACGACGTGGCTCGGAAACCGAAAGCAGGAACAGTGCGACGAGAAATCCGGGCAGCCCGACCGCCACGAACGCCGCCTGCCATACCTGCAGGTGGCCGAACACCGGTACATGTACGGTGCCTGCGCCGTGCAGCAGGCGCAAGACATACCCGCCGACGACCTGTGCGAGGCCAGAGCCGAGCATGATGCTGGCGGTGAACAGACCGATCACACGGCCTCGGGATTCAAAGGGAAAGCTGTCGCCAATCATCGAGATTGCCGTCGGAATCAGCGTGGCCTCGCCAACCCCGACGCTGATTCTCGCCAGGAACAATTCGTCGTAGGTCCTCGCGAGACCGCATAATACCGTCGCTACCGACCAGCAGAAGACACCGGCGACAATCAGGTTGCGGCGGTTGACGCGGTCGGCTGCCCAGCCGAAAGGTATGGCCATCACGCTGTAAAAGACAGCGAATGCGGCTCCAGCCAGCAGGCTGAGCCTGGTGTCGCTGATGGACAACGCCTTCTCTATGGCCGGCATCAGGAGAAAGAAGATGTTACGGTCCGCAAAGGCAAAGAAGCTGGCAAGCATCAGCGCTGCCATGAGGCGGAATCTATCGTGCGTCGGGCGGGACGCCGTCATGATGGGAGGCGCAAGGGCAGAATCGCGGATCGTCGCCGGCGCCGACGGACGGGGCTGGGCGGTGAGCGCGCGCACCGGACTCCGGGTCGATCAGCGCTCGACAGGATCGGTTGCGGTGATTCTGAGCTTGCGCCTGCGGCACGATGAACAAAAAAGATCGCGAGATCCCGGATGCCCAGGGGTCGTTTTGATTTGGAATTCGCACGAGATGAGCGTCCCGGCATCAGTTCCTCTCCTGGCGCGGTTGTGCACAATGGCACGTGGTTTCCGGTACGCGCGCAGACCGGACGTCGTGCTGAGATGTTAGCGGCTTTGCATTCGGGCAGGGAAATGATCGGTATCGTTTGTGGGCATCGATGCGGTCTATAGAAGTGGCGAGATGCGGCTGGAATTCTCCGGCCCTGAAGGTTGCCTGCCGAGCAGGGATTCACCCAAGAAGGAAGGGTATCCCCGACATTCCCTCTGTCGGCACGCCGCGACCGTCTCGGTCATGCATCGGCGCTGCCGGCCCGCCCACCACAGGCTGCGCTCCGAGAGTACCGCGCGGGCCGTTGGTCTTCGACCGGCAACGCGCGTCACCGTGGTGGCGCATTCCGGCAAGTGCCGTGGACGCTTCAGGTGCGACGGGCGCTCGAGCAGGCCGATTCCGCGCTGGCGCCGCGTTCCGCGGACGCACAGGCCATCAATTGGCGCTGGATGCTTCCATGCGCGAGGCACAGGGGCGCATGCGCGCCCAGCGTGGCAGTTTCTTCACGTCCATCGTTGCGATGACCTGGTGCACAATGTCCACGAACAGGCGGGACTGCGGCGATTCCGCCTTCCAATGAACTCCGACGATGCGCTCCGGCTTCGGATCGTCTATGGGAATGAATACCAGATCATCGCCAACCTGCGAGTCCGCCGACAGCACCGCATGGGTTTTGGTCCATCGAGCCACTTGGTAGAGCGTGTCTATCAGGTTCAGCTCCGCGACGATAGTAGGTTGAGCCCCGACCGATTGAAGGCAATGGTCGAAAATCCGTCGTGCCGCGATTTCGCGCGACGGCAGGACCACCGGTAAGCGGTGCAGCTCGATCATCCGCAGGCGTTTGCGTTTCGCCATCGGATGGTCGCGTGAGACCGTCAGACCGAATTCCTCTGAATATAGTGGTTCAAAGCCGGCACATTGGCTGGCGGGGTCCTCCTCGCCGATCCCGAAGTCGTAACCGCCCTTCACGAGATCGTCCCTGAACATTTCAGAAAGACTCTCGTGGACGCTGATCTGAACACAGGAGGCGCTGCGCGCAAACTCGCTCAAGCAGAACGGCAGAATGTCCGTGGCGAATACGTGCGCCCCGATCAACAACGTCATCTCTCCGGTCAGACCTCGTCCGGCGCCTCTTACGGCCCTGATCGCGTTATCGAGCTCTCTGATGGCGCATCGCGCACCGGGAAGAAATGCTTCGCCAGCGCTGGTCAGGGTGACCGTTCTGCCGCATCGGTCAAATAGCCGATATCCGAGCTCCTGCTCGAGCTGCTGAACCTGGTGCGACAGCGTCGACTGCGTTACGTGTACGACCTGCGCCGCCCGCGTAAAGCTCGCATGCTCGGCTATGGCCAGAAAATACCGGATATGGCGCAGTTCCATCGTCCTTTGACTCCACATGGCCCCCACATGGTCAGGGTCGAAAGACGACCTGCCATAATTTTGGGGTAGTTTCCCACCGAGATCACGCCGGTGTCAATGCAGCGGCCAAATCAGGCGCCGCGGACAGCCGACCGGCCCGCGCGGACTTGCGCATTGACGTTCCGCGCCGGTCCGGGCCATTCGCACACTGAATGCAAGATGAAGACAGCGGCGCGCCACACCCTGCGCGCCGGTGCGCCGAACACCGTCGGGCTCTCCACGCCAGAGCATATGGTCGACATCGATTCATGGCATGCATATCAATCATTTCTCCTTTGACAACCTTATCCGATAATCTCCGGGTCGACCGCCTTTTCGACACATCAATGGCGCGTCGACGGCGACTCGGTTCGCCAGCAGGCACTGGCCCGCGAGACATAACGCTGCGTAAATGGGGGAAGTCATGCGCCGATGGATCATGTTGCTGTCCATGGTGTTGAGCCCGGCTGCGACAGTATGGGCGAGCTCGCCAACGGCGGCCGCGCCACAGCTGCGAGAGATCATTGTGACCGCGGAGCGCAGGCAGGAAAACATTCAACACACCACACTGGCGATCCAGGCGATTTCCGGGCAGTCACTGGTCGACACGGGTGCGAACGGTATCGCGGCCTTGACCAGACTGGTTCCCGGGGTGCAGATCGGCGTCGCAGCGAGCGTTCCGCAGGTGTACATACGCGGCGTCGGCTCGAACTACATGAACGCCTACAATTCGCCCGCGATACTCATGAGTGTCGATGGTGTTCCAAACAGCGAGCCGTGGGCATCGAGCGGCGAGCTGTATGACCTGGCACGGGTCGAGGTCATCAAAGGTCCTCAGGGCACCTTGTATGGCCGGAATGCGACGGGCGGTGCAGTGAACATCATCACGAACAGGCCGGCTCTCGGCCGTCGCGGCGGCTATGTGAGCGTGGACGTCGGGAACTATGATCAAATAGAGACGACCGGCGTCGTGGATATTCCGCTGTCCGGGTCCGTCGCGGCAAGAGTGGCCTTCCATAGGCTGAAGCATCAGGGTTACCTGACTAACGGCTACAATGACGCTGACCAGACGGCGGGACGCGCGGAATTGCTATGGAAGCCCCCGGAATACCGGATGTCATTGCTGCTCGAGGCGGAGTATGTCCACGAGGGAGGAAAGGGTTCCGGAGACGTCCCGATTACACCTTCCGGCGCATACGCCAATCCGACCAATCCGTGGCAGGCGCCGCCGCCGGGCAACCCGCTCCTTCCCGCAGATCAGCCGAGGTGCATCGGGCCGGCCATCAACGTCGCGTTCCCTTACTGCTACCAGGCAGACGGGTACCAGCGCCTGGACAACTGGCGGCTGAACGCGCAATTCAAATTGGATCTCGGCTTTGGAACGTTGACGGTGATACCGGCCTATTGGCACATTCACGCGGACATATTCGGACACCCGCGCATGGCTGACAATTACATCAATACGACGTCGCAGATGCGGTCGGTCGAGGCCCGGCTGGCCTCGAATGATGACAAGGACAGCCCGTTCACGTGGCTGGTCGGAGCGTACTGGTCGATTGACAACGACCACGTGCCGCAGTCGTTCTGGCAACCCACCAACTATCCGCATCCGCCATATCGATTTTTCCCCATTCTGAATCCCGTGCACATGATGGACGAGAGCTATGCCGCGTTCACCCAGGACACGTACAAGGTAACCAGCGCCTTTCGCATAACGGCCGGCCTCCGCTACACCTATGAGAAGAAGACAAAAGACGGTTATCAGCAAATTACCGCATCAGCAGCCGCCTGCTCCTATCCGAGCCTCACGAGTTACGATGTGCTCACGGGACGCTGTACCATCGCGGAAATCGGCGCGGCAGGCTGGCATTCGATCCAATGGCTGGGTGCGGCCGAATACCGGCTGAGTCCGACCTCGATGGTCTATGTGCGCGCCAGCACCGGCGAGCACGCCGGAGGGTTCTTTCAGGGTCTGCCACCGGACACCTATAAGCCCGAGTGGCTCAACGCGTACTCGCTCGGCACAAAGAACAGATTCATCGACAATCGGCTGCAGTTCAACGCCGAGCTCTTCGATTGGTACTACCGGGACATGCAGGTATCTACGGTCGGGCCGCTCAATCCGCCGACCATTTTCGGTTCGGTCACGCTGAATGCGGGGCGGGCTCATATTTACGGACTGGACGTACAGGCGAAGTTCGCTGCGACGGCGCGTGATGTCGTCGGTGGTGACGTTGAATATCTTCATGCACAGAACACCCAATTCGTGGCTCTATTGAAAAACGAGTGGGTTACGCCGCCGCCACGTAGGGGTTGATGCTGGAGAAGTCGAGCTTGCCAGCGATCATGAAGATGACGATACGGATGGTTTTGAAAC
>JAJYTX010000025.1 GCA_021792815.1 Pseudomonadota bacterium | reverse complement strand
GTACGTGGCGGTGATGCTGATGCTGGCCTCGCCGCCGGCCGGTTCCGCCGCGCACGCGCTCGCGGGCTTGATGGCGGTGCCGGTGCGCACGGTGAGGCGGTGGCGGCACTGGTGGCAGGAGGTCTTCCAGCGAACCGCCTTCTGGCGCTCGGTGCGCGAACGCTTCGCACCGCAGGTGCCCGTCGAGGCGTTGCCGCAGAGTCTGCTCGAGCGCTTCCAGGGGCCGACCGATCCTGACCGGCTCGTCCAGCTGCTGCGCTTTGTCTGTCCGCTGAGCACCGGCATCGCCTCCGTGATCAAGTAATTCGAGGGCCGCGCTCGCGCGGCCTCCTTCCCGCAGAGGATGCCGGTGGCGCACCCGGATGGGGCCTCGTAGCCTGCTCGCACCAAGAACAACGCGGGTCTTACCGCTGTTGGGAGGCGAGGAGTGAGTTGCGATGACGATCCGCTCAAGCGCGATCGATGGGCCCGGCTGCGCTTTGCGATCGTAGGGCCCTTGCTGGCCGCGCCGCCCGCACCGGGGGATCTGCAGGCGGCGCTCGCTGAGCTCGCCGCGCGCCCCTGGCGCTATCCGTTGAGCGGGCTCGAGGCGCGCTTTGGCGCCTCCACCATCGAGCGCTGGTATTCAGCAGAGCATATTGTTCGGCGGAGCGGGACGGTTCCGGAGGCATTTTCCCCGTCGGACACCGTCCTGCGCTCCGCATAACAATGGCCGCTACCGGTCGGCCGTCAGCAGCGCGATGAGCTGATCAGGAGGGCGGAACCGGCCTTTACGCAAGGCCGGTGGCGGCATCTCGTTCATCACCTCCAGGAGCGTTGCTGCGTCCGCTCGTAGATACATCTCGGTCGTCTGAATGCTGGCATGGCCGAGCCACAACGCCACCTTGCGGACGTCACCCGTTGATTGGAGTATGAGAAGTGCGCACGAGTGCCTCAGCCAATGCGGCGACACACGCTTTGTCAGCAGGCTCGGGCATTGCCTTGCCGCAGCCTGGACGTGCTTGTCCAAAATGTACTCGAATCCGGAGCGTGTGAGCGGATGACCTTGAGAGTTGAGAAAGACCTCTCTCGCATGGCTAGATGATCTCTGTGAAAGCCATGCACGCAGCGCGGCTGCGGTCTCCCGCCACAACAGAGGCAGCGCGCGCTCCCGACGTCCTTTTCCGAGAACGTTGACGCAAGGGTGCGGAGCAAAAGTCAGGCTTTCCATAGGGAGACCGACCAGCTCCGAGACACGCAGTCCGGCCGAGTAGCAGAGGTACAGCATCGCCCGATCACGAATGCCCTCACGCGTGTGCGGCGACGGCGTATCCAGCAACGCCTGCATCTCCTCGCGGTTGAGGTGCTTGACGAGGCGGGAGTCGGTGCGCTTCATCGGTATCACTCGGATCCGCTGGATCTGCTCCAATGCGGCCGGCTCGCGATGTTCAATAAAGCGCATGAACGTCCGGATCGCAGCGAGCCGCACGTTACGCGTTGCCGGGCTGTTGTGCCGCTGCTTCTCGAGGTGTTCGAGAAACGCCTGCACGCGCGATGCGTCAAGTTACTCCAGGCGCAGGGAAGACGGTCGGATCTTGAGCTCCTGCGCCGTGAACTCCAAGAACAAGCGTAAGGCCAGAGCGTAAGTCTCACAGGTACGCTCGCTTGCCCGCCGCTCCAGAGGCAGCCGTTCACGCAGGAAGACGCTGGTATGGGTAGCGAGCGAAGTCATGGCGCGACCTCCGCTGCGACCTGTTCGCAGCGCGCCGCGACGTCGGCGAGCAGCTGAGGGGTCGTGTGGAGATAGACGTATGTACTGACCAACTTCGCGTGGCCGAGATACGTTGATACGGCGAGTACGTGCTGGTTGACCTGCTCGTAACCGTAGGGGCACGCTTCCAGGGCGGCCACGGCCCAGCTGTGCCTGAGGTCATGAAGTCGGGGACCTCGCTGGCCGGGACCCGGATGTAGGCCCACGGCGCGAACCGCGGCAAGAAAAGTGGCTACTACGGTCGGATACCGCAAAGGCCCACCACGCAATGATATGAAGACGTGATCGCTGGCGGCACCGAAACCGGGGCGTCGCCGCAGGTATCTCTCCAGCCCCGCCTGGGTGCTCGGATGAAGAGGCAGAATCCGACTCTTCTGGAACTTCGTCTTGCGGGTCAACAGCCCATCCTGCGTGACGTCCTCGAGACGCAGAGCCAATGCTTCAATCGAATGATCCACGTATTTCCGCCGACACCGCCGCGCGATCCGGCAAAGGTTCGAGGGAACCTGGTGACAATGGCCTGCAATCTCACGCGGATGCGCGCCATAAGGTCAGCGTGCTTTGGGCAAACGGCGCTGTTCGTCTGGACCGTGTCTATAGGCTCACTTATAACACAGACCTGGTTCCAAACTATCCGTTCGATAACGATCATCCGATCGTCAGGCTGACGGTGAACGGGATGGAGCAGCCCCTGAAGGCCGGTGTTTACAAGGGGAAGATCATTCTGGCGGTGTCGGGTGTATGGGTCAGGTAAGCTTGCGCGAGGCCGCGGCGGCTTGCGCACCTGCCACTGGTGGAGGGACCTGCGGTCCGTAGCCACTCGTGTCACGGGCCGGGCAGATGGGGGGTTCGTGTCCAGGCACGTGGGTTCGCTTTCAATTCATGCGGGAGCAATTCTGGCCTGAGGGCCTGGGATTCGGCTTGGCCGAGGGTCGCTGAGGATCCGGGTGGTTCATGCTTTTCGGGTCGTGGCAGCGGTTTGCGTGAGTTGCTGGACGCACAGGCGTGCTGCCTGGGCTCGTCGGGATGCATGTCGAGCCCGGCGCATCGTCCTGCGACCCGCGGGTACCTGGCGAGTCGAGGTGCCTTGGCAGGTGGCGGCCGGCTGCGCACTGCTCGCTCGGGGAGGCGGTGATTGACGGCTCCGGGCGGATGGACGGCAGGGCAATGCCGGACTCGGGATGGCGCTGCATCGCGCGGCGCTTAGCAAATGCGCTGGTGCTCGTCAATTGGTCCGACGCACGACCGTAATCGGCAGACTCGGTGGCATCATGCCGGGTGTGCGGCAGGGCACGTGAGACGGTGGGACGTCCGGTTCTTCCATAGGGGGCGGCATGAGCGCCACGAAACAATTCATCGAGGCACGAGACCGCCTGCTGCGCCGGCGGGAGGACCCGGTCACGGCCAGCCGGGAGTTCGCCTGGCCGGCGCTCGGGGAGTTCAACTGGGCGAGCGATTACTTCGACGTGATCGCGCGTGACAATGAGCGGCCGGCCCTGCGCGTGGTGGACGATGCCGGGCTCGACGAGTCGCTGTCTTTCGCGCAGCTGGCGCGCCGTTCAGCTCAGCTCGCGCACTGGCTGTCCGGCCTGGGTCTCGGACACGGCGACCGGATCCTGGTCATGCTCGGCAACGTGGTGCCGCTGTGGGAGACGATGCTGGCGGCGATCCGGCTCGGTGCGGTGATCATTCCGGCGACCACGCTGCTCGAGCACGGTGACCTTGCCGATCGCATCGCGCGCGGACACGTCAAGGCGATCATCAGCCACTCGCGCCTGACAGGGCGGTTCGGCGCAGACCCGGGGGTGCCGATCCGGATCGCGGTCGGTGAACCGGTGCCGGGTTGGGCCGACTACGAGCGCTCGCGGCACGGCGATGCGCCATTCGTTCCGGCGCGCCGCACCCGCGCGGAGGATCTGCTGTTTCTGTATTTCACCTCCGGAACCACGGCGCGGCCGAAGCTCGTCGCGCATACGCAGGCGAGTTATCCCGTCGGACATCTGTCCACGATGTACTGGATCGGCCTGAGGCCCGGGGACGTTCATCTCAATCTGAGCTCGCCGGGCTGGGCGAAGCACGCCTGGTCGTGCCTGTTTGCGCCGTGGAATGCACAGGCCTGTGTGCTGGCGTACCAGTACGAGCGGTTCGATCCGAGTGCGCTGCTCGACCAACTCGTGCGCTGCCGGGTGACGACCTTCTGCGCGCCGCCGACGGTCTGGCGCATGCTCATCCAGCAGGATCTGCGCCGCTGGCCCGTGGTTTTGCGCGAGGCGGTGAGCGCGGGCGAGCCGCTCAATCCCGAGGTCATCGAGCAGGTCCGGCAGGCCTGGGGGGTGACCCTCCGGGACGGCTACGGACAGACCGAGACCACCGCTCAGATCGGCAATTGCCCGGGTCAGCCGGTCAAGGTCGGCTCCATGGGCCAGCCCCTGCCAGGCTATTCCATCGTGCTGCGCGATCCGCAGGGGCGAATCGCTGAGGAGGGGGAGATCTGCATCGATCTGGCGCAGCGTCCGCTGAGCCTGATGCACGGCTACATCGACGATCCGGAGCGCACCGCCGAGGTGATGCGCGACGGGTATTATCATACCGGGGACGTCGCGTCCCGGGATGCCGACGGGTACCTCACCTACATCGGCCGCATGGACGACGTGTTCAAGTCGTCCGATTACCGGATCAGCCCTTTCGAGCTCGAGAGTGTCCTGATCGAGCATGTGGCGGTGGCCGAGGCCGCCGTCGTGCCGAGTCCCGATCCGCTGCGCTTGTCCGTGCCGAAGGCGTTTGTCACGCTGGCCGGCGGGCACTCTCCGGATGCCGTCACCGCCCTGTCGATTTTCGAGCATATCCGGGCGCGAGTCTCGCCGTACAAGCGCATCCGACGCATCGAGTTCAATGCGCTGCCGAAGACCATTTCGGGGAAAATCCGCCGCGTCGAACTGCGTAACGGCGAGCTCGGACGCGCCGCCGCAGGTGAGCGCAATCCGCGCGAGTTCTGGGAAGAGGATTTCGCCGAGCTCGCCTCGGAGAGGAAGCGCTAGGCTGCCGCCGGCCGGGCGGACGGCACACGGCGCAGCAGCGGAGCTCCAGGTGGATGCCACACAAGCACCGTCCAGGCGCATCACACTGCTCGGCGCGGCGGGCGCCGGCGAGCAGGCCGTGGCGGATGCCCTTCACGCGCAGTTGCCGCAGGAACGGGACGGCTTCACGGTGTTGTTCGCCACGACCGGACACGATCTCGGCAAGCTGGGCCGGGCCCTGCGGACGGCGGGCCACGAGCGGGTGATCGGCGCGGCCACCGGCCGGGCGATCGGGCCGGCCGGGTTCCTCCAGGAGGGAGTCACGGGATTTCACCTTCCGGCGAGCCGCTTCCGGGTGGCGGACGCGCTCATCGAGGACGTCGGTCGATTCGCGCTGCCCGATGCGCGGCAGATCGTGCAGTCGTTGCTGCGCCGCCTGAGGCGCGGCACGCATTCCCGGTGGTCGCATCTGTTCGCCCTGCTGCTGGTCGATGCCGAACCGTGCGGCGAGGAGCGGATGGTGGCCGCGCTCGGCACGGAGCTCGGCGGCGTGCCCTTGGTCGGTGGCTCGGCCGGAGATGTCTACTTCAATCCCCTCGGTCAGTCCGCGAGCGCCACCCGGGTGCTGCATCGGGGCCGTGCGGTGCGCGGCGGAGCCGTCCTGTGCATCGTTGCCGGGCGCGATCCGGTACTGGCGCTCAGCCATCACAACTTCGTGCCGGGCCGGCGGCGGCTGGTCATCACCGACGCCGATCCGGACCGGCGTCTGGTGCGCGAGATCGACGGACGCAGCGCCTTGCAGGTCTACGCCGCCGCCTGCGGTCTGAGGTCCGTGCCGAAGGACGCGGATGCGTTCGCACCCTATCCCCTGATGATCAAGGCCGGCGGGCAGTATTTCGCCCGCGGAATGCAGCGCATCTACGCAGACGGCTCGATCGAGTTCGCCTGTGCGATGGAGCCCGGCCTGGTGGTCACCGTGGCGCAGCCGGTGGACCTGCTCGAGCGATTGACCGGGACGTTCGATACGCTGAGCGGAGCGCTCGGGGCTGTGGAGCTGGTCATCGGCTTCGATTGCGCGGCACGCACTGCCTACATGGAACGGCACGGCCTGACCGGAGCGGTCTGCAGCCTGTTCGAAAGACATCGGGTCGTCGGTTTCGCGACGCTCGGTGAGCAGTTCAATACCATCCACGTGAACAATTCATTCACCTGCCTCGCGGTGGCGGCCGCGAAGTAAGCCATCCTGAGAATCGTGACCGCGAAGACCAAAACGGGCCGCAGCGCCGAGCGGGTGCGTCTCGAGCGGCGGCTGGCGCGGCTCGAAGCGCAGAACCGGGCATTGCGCAAGACGGTGCATGCCCTGATGGTGCGGGTCGAGCGGGCGGTCGATGACCAGGGCACCTCGTTCTCCTGGTTCCAGGCGGCGGCGAAGCTCGAAGAGGCCATTCGTCTGCGCACCGAGCAGTACGAGAGGCTCAATGCGCGCCTGTCGCGCGAGCTCGAGTCACGCCGCGAGATCGAGCTGGCGCTGAAGCAGGCAAAGCAGCAGGCGGATCTCGCCAATCAGAGCAAGACCCGGTTCCTCGCGGCCGCGAGCCACGATCTGCGCCAGCCGCTGAACTCCGCGGTGCTGTTTCTCGAGTCGATCGCCGAGGAGTCCATGACCGAGAGCGACCGCGGTCTGCTGCACCGCGCGCGCCTCGCGCTGGCGTCGTTGAACAATCTGCTCGCGACGCTCCTTGACGTCGCGCGGCTCGACTCGGGCGGGATCGAGCCGCGGCTCGACGACTTCCCCGTCGCGACGCTGCTCGATCGGCTGGGGCCGGAATTCCAGGCGGTGGCGCGCGCGGCGGGTATCGGGCTGCGCATCAGCCGCAGCAGGGCCTGGGTGCATACGGATCTGCGCCTGCTCGAGACGGTGTTGCGCAACTTCATCAGCAATGCCATCCGATACACGCCCACGGGACGGGTGCTGGTCGGTTGCCGCCGGCGGCCGGACGGCCTGATGATCGGCGTTTACGACACGGGTGTCGGGATCGAGTCCGAGCACCTGGAGGCGATCTTCGATCCGTACTACCAGGTGCCGATCGGCGCCCGGCGCGACAGCGTCGGAATCGGACTCGGCCTGTCGATCGTCAGCCGCATCGCCCAGATGCTCTCGCTCGGCCGGGTCGTGCGATCACAGCCCGGCAAAGGCTCGCTGTTCGCCGTGATCGTACCGTACGGCACGGCGGTGGCCGAATGGCCGCCGGAGGTGGTCTGGCCGGGTGCGCCGCTGGCGGCGCGCGGCACGCGGCCGCTCACCGTGGTGGTGATCGACGACAGTGCCGATGCCTTGCTCGGCATGGCGGCGGTGCTCGAGAAATGGGGCTGCCGGCCGGTCACGGCCACGACCCCGACCGATGCGGCCGTGCAGCTCATCGCGGCCGATCTGCAGCCCGACCTCGTGATCAGCGACTACCATCTCGCCGGCGGATTGAAGGGCGATGCGGCCATCGCGCAGCTGCGGCGGGAGTTCGACCGCGAGCCGCTGACGCTGATCATGACCAGCGATCCGGATCCCGGGCTGCGCGAGCGGCTTCAGGCGCAGGGATTCACGGTGCTCGACAAGCCGCTCAACGTCGCAAAGCTCCGGGCGCTGCTGGCGCGCCGCGGTGGCTGAGCCGCTCAGCCGCCGCCGGCCAGAAATCGCCGGGCCGCGATCGCCGCCTGTGTCCGGTTGGACACGCCGAGTTTCTTCAGGATCAGGGAGACGTGCGCCTTGACGGTGATTTCGCTGATCTCGAGCTCGCGTGCGATCTGTTTGTTGGAAAGTCCCCGGGCGAGCAGTTCCAGCACCCGCGTCTGCCGCGAGGTGAGCGTTCCGGTGTCGGACGTGTTGTCGGACCGCGCGGCGCGCGTGTTGGAGTGGCGCATGGCCATGAGGGCCGCAGCAGGCAGATAGGTTCCCCCGGCGAGGATGACCCGGATCGCATCGATCAGCACATCGCCCGGCGCCGACTTCGGCACGTAGCCCGCGGCCCCGGCCATCACCACTTCGCTCATGGTGGCCGGATCATCGATCCCCGAGACCACCACGACCGGCGTCAGGGGAGCGACGGCGCGGATGTGGCGCAGACAGGACAGTTCCGTGGCGCCGGGCAGATTGAGATCGAGGATGATGAGGTCGAAGTCCGCGTCGCAGGTGACGCAACGCGCCACCTCGGCCTGGGATGCGGCCTCGATCATCTCGGAGGCGCGGCAGGCGCGCGGCAGGATCGAGTGCAGAGCGTCGCGGTACAGCGGGTGATCGTCGGCAATCAGTACGCGCCGGGCATGGACGGTGAGCGTTTCGGCGGCAGCAGGCATGATTGCGCAAGCCAACGGAATTCCGCAGCTGAACGCCATAGTACCAAAGTATGGCGTGTCCTGTTCCAAAGGCTGATGGGTCATCCACCGCTGCGAGCCGATACTGCACGGCACCGGGCAGCAGTGGCCCGGCGGCTCCAAACGATCCGGTCCAGGTCCGGCACAGTCACTCAGGGGGTGCCTCATGCAGGCCGCCAAGCAAGACAGTTCAAACGCGCCGGCCGCGGCGCTCGCCAATGATCCGGCGCGCATCTGCGTGGCCAATGCCGCATTCCTGCGCAGACCGCAGCAGTTGCTCATCGGCGGTGCGTGGGCGGATGCGCTCGGCGGGCGGACTTTCGAAGTGCGCGATCCGTCGAGCGATCGGGTCATCGCCACCTGCGCCATGGGAGAAGCGGCCGACGTCGATCGGGCGGTCAGTGCGGCCCGCCGTGCGTTCGAGGACTCCGACTGGTCGCGGATGAAGCCGCTCGAGCGGGAACGGATCCTGCACCGGGTCGCCGACCTGATCGAACGGGATGCCGACGAGCTTGCCGAGCTCGAGTCCCTCGACAACGGCAAGTCGCTGCTGATGGCGCGGCACGTCGACCTGAAACACGCCATCGAAGTCTGGCGGTACATGGCCGGCTGGCCGACCAAGCTCGAAGGGCAGACGCTGCCGATATCCGGCACGCTCGTTCCCGGTCAGGAATACGTGGCGTTCTCGCAGCGCGAGCCGATCGGGGTGGTGGGCGCGATCATCGCCTGGAATTTTCCGTTCCTGCTCGCCACCTGGAAAATCGCCCCGGCGCTCGCGGCCGGCTGCACGGTGGTGCTGAAGCCCGCCGAGGAAACGCCGCTCACGGCGCTGCGCCTCGGCGAGATCGCGCTCGAAGCGGGCCTGCCCGCCGGGGTGCTCAACATCGTCACGGGGATGGGCCCGACGGCCGGCGCCGCGCTCGCGGAACATCCCGGGGTGGACAAGATCACCTTTACCGGATCGACCGAGGTGGGCCGGCTGGTGGTGCGCGCCGCCTCCGGAAACCTCAAGAAGGTCACCGTGGAGCTCGGCGGCAAGTCGCCGGCGATCGTGCTCGAGGATGCGGACCTCGACATGGCCATCGCCGGGGTGAGCTCCGGCATCTTCTTCAACCAGGGCCAGGTCTGCTGCGCCGGATCACGCCTGTACGTCGCGAAACGCCACTTCGAGCGGGTGCTCGAGGGTGTTGCGGCGCGCGCCAGGGCGCTCAAGGTCGGACCGGGTCTCGATCCGCAGGCCGAGCTCGGACCGCTGGTGTCCGCCGCGCAGCGCGAGCGCGTCATGGGTTACATCGCCCAAGGGTTGGCGGCGGGCGCATCGGCCGCGGCGGGCGGGCACCCGCTCGATTCGCCCGGGTATTACGTCGAGCCGACAGTGTTCACCGACGTATCGGACGACATGGCGATCATGCGCGAGGAGATCTTCGGGCCGGTGCTGGTCGCAAAGCCGTTCGAAGATCTTGCGGAAGTCGCGCGCGTCGCCAATGACTCGATCTACGGTCTGGGCGCGAGCATCTGGACGCGCAACGTGAAGAACATCTTCACGCTGGCGCCGAAGATCCGCGCCGGAACCGTGTGGGTCAACTGCCACAACATCCTCGATGCGGTCATGCCGTTCGGCGGCTACAAGCAGTCCGGTTGGGGCCGGGAGCTCGGCCGCGAGGCGGTCTACTCCTGCCTCGAGAGCAAGTCGTTGTGCATCAATTACGCCGTGTGAGCGCCATCATGCGCCGCCGCGACGCGGACTGACTGCGCCGCCGCCCCGCCCGGGCGGCCGCGGCAGTCGGGCACAGCACGAATCAGGGGGGTCGTATGAGAATCAGATCGATGTGTCCTGTTCGCAGCGCCGCACTGGTGCTCGTGGGGGCGCTGTCAGCGCCTCTGTGGGCGGCGCAGCCGCTGCAGACGGCCGGCGCGCCCGGCCAGGCCGCGCCCGCGGCGATCGGCAGCGGCGCGCTGCAACAGGTGGTGGTGACCGCGGAAAGAGTCGCCCAGAACATCCAGCGGGTGCCGGTCTCGATGAACGTGCTGACGGGTCAGAGCCTGGCGCAGATCAGGCTGAACACGCCGCAGAACCTGATGAGCACCATTCCGCAGCTGCAGGCGAACGGCATCGCCGGCGAGAACACGCCCATGTTCGCGCTGCGCGGCATTTCCATGATGGACTACAGCGTCGGGCAGACCGGCCCGGTGATGATCTACCTCGACCAGGTGCCGCTCGAGACGCTGGCGCTCATCGGCGGCGTGAACATGTTCGATCTCAACCGGATCGAGGTCCTGCTCGGACCCCAGGGCACGCTCTACGGGCACAATGCGACCGCGGGCGCGATCAATCTGATCACGGCGAAACCGAAATTCGCGGACCAGGGGCATATCACCCTCGGCGCCGGCAATTACAACCGCAAGGAGGCGAGCGGCGTGCTGAACGCGGTGCTGGTGCCGGACAAGCTCGCGGCGCGCCTCGCGTTCACCTACACCAAGCGGGACGGCTTCCTGAAGAACATCGCGCCGGGCGCGCCCAACGCCGACGCGTTGAACCAGTACGGGATACGGGCAAGCTTTCTCTACAAGCCGACCGCTGACCTGAAGTTCCTGCTGACCTACGCGCGGAGCAAGCAGGACGCCTACAGCTACGACATCATGGACGGCTGCGTGACACCGCCGATTCCGGCGCAATGCGCCCCCGGGGGCGTCGGCTTTGCCGGCTACTACCGGACCACGACCGGCACGCTCTCGGGAGCCCCCCTCGGGCCGTATCAGATCGACCTGCCGAAGGTCCCGAAGCGCTACCAGGACACCCAGGCGGTGACGCTGACCGCCGACTGGACCCTGCCCGACCAGTACCTGCTGACGTCGATCAGTTCCTGGCAGGAGGGCTCGCTGTTCTATCCGGACAACACCGACGGCGCGCCGATCAATGTCTTCAAGGCGACCTACGCGGGCAGCACGCGGCAGCTGACCCAGGAGCTGCGCATCACCTCGCCGCAGCAAAAGCGTTTCAGTTACATCGGCGGTCTTTTCTGGGAGCACCAGTTCGTCTACAACGAATCGGTCAATCCGTTCTTCACCGATCCGATGTTCAATGTTTACAACGACTACCGCGACTGTGTCGCCAATTCCTTCGGTCCCGGCGTGGGCTATGCGGTCGGCAGCCTGATCAACGCCGGCTGCCGCTACGTCAATCACTTCGACCAGCTGTACAACAGCTGGGCGGCGTACATCGAGACCACGTACCGGGTCACGCGCCGCCTGAAGGTCAACCTCGGCCTGCGCTACAATCATGACAACAAGTCGATGAAGAACGCCATCGCCCAGCTGCAGGGCAGCGATGGCGTGCCCATCGGCAACATCATTCCGGGACAGATCGTCGCCGGTCAGTGGCAGCCGATCGAGGCCCTGCCCGGATCGGCGAACTATGCGGCGCTGGTCAATCGGACCGCCGCGCAGTACCTGCACAGCACGGAGGGAACCGGGGATATCGGCCTCGAGTTCCAGCTGACCCGCGACAGCATGCTGTATCTGAAGTACAGCCGCGGCTACCGCCCCGGCTCGTTCAACATGCAGTTCTTCTTCTCGAACTCGGACTTCGACAAGGTGCCGCCGGAGAAACTGTATTCCATCGAGGGGGGCTTCAAGAGCGCCTGGCTCGAGCATCGGCTGCAGGTCGACGGCGCGCTGTTCCACTACCGCTACATCGATCAGCAGTTCGTCGACGTCCGGCCGAACGGCTCGCAGCCGCTCAGCCACATCCCGCTGTCCGAGATCTACGGCGGAGAGCTCAACATCGATGCCCGGCCGGTGGACCGGTTGACGCTGCACGCGGGGCTCGCGGCGCTGCATACCCAGGTGCTGCGCGGGACGCTCGCCGGGGGAACGGTCAATATCGCCGGCAAGCGCCTGCCCTATGCGCCGAACTTCCGCGGCGTGTTCTCCGCCGACTGGGTGGCGATATCCGAGCCCTCGTGGGCGCTGATGCTGCACGTGGCGGAGAGCTGGCAGTCGCTGATGTACGAGGAGAATCTCAACGAGAATCGCCTGGCGCAGCCGGCCTTCGGACTGCTCAGCGCGCAGATGACTCTCGAGCCCTCGAGCGGCCGGTGGGAACTGCGGCTGTGGGGCGATAACCTCACGAACCGGGTGTATTACACCAATGAGGTGGATCTGCAGAGCCTGGGCTATGATTATCGGCACATCGGCGAGCCGCGCATGTACGGCGCCGACGTGACCTATCGATTCTAGGGGGTGAGACTGCGGTGGGCGCTTCCATGCCGGCACCGAGCTACGTTTGCGGACAGTCGGACGCGCCGCTGATCCACCGGACGGTGGGCGAGGTGCTGCGGCAGGCCGCGCGGCGCTGGCCGGATCACGAGGCGCTGGTGGTCCGCCACCAGGGTGTGCGGCTGACCTACGCCGCGCTCGATGCCGAGGTGACCCGGCTGGCGCGCGCCTTGCTGGCGCTGGGGCTGCAGCCGGGCGATCGCGTGGGCATCTGGTCGCCGAACAATCTGCAGTGGGTTCTCACCCAGTTCGCGACGGCGCGGGCCGGGCTGATCCTGGTCAACATCAATCCGGCCTACCGCAGCGTGGAGCTCGATCACGCGCTGCGCACCGTCGGCTGCCGGGCGCTGGTGCTCGCCCCGTCATTCCGATCGAGCGATTACCTCGCCATGGTGCGCGCGCTGCTCTCGGCAGCCGATCTCAGCGGCGGGCGGGTGCGCTCGGACAGGTATCCGTCGCTGCAGTACCTGGTGCAGCTCGGAGCGCCCGCCGGGCAGGATTTTCTGTCGTTCGAGGCGCTGTGTCGCTCGGCCGATGAGGCCGATCCGGCGCTGCTCGAGGCCGTCGAGCGCACGCTCGATGCGGATCAGCCGATCAACATCCAGTTCACGAGCGGTACCACCGGGTTGCCCAAGGGCGCGACGCTGACGCATTTCAACATCGTCAACAACGGTCTGTTCGTCGGCGAGGGCATGCGCCTCGGACCGCAGGACCGGGTCTGCATCCCGGTGCCGCTGTATCACTGTTTCGGAATGGTTCTGGGCGTGCTGGCCGCCGTGACCCACGGTGCCGCGATGGTCTTTCCCGGGGAAGCCTTCGATGCGCAGAGCACTCTGGAGGCGGTGTGCGCCGAGCGCTGTACGGCCTTGCACGGCGTGCCGACCATGTTCATCGCCGAGCTCGATCACCCCCGCTTCAGGGAGTTCGACCTGTCGTCGCTGCGCACCGGCATCATGGCCGGCGCCCCGTGCCCGATCGCCGTCATGCGCAGGGTGATCGACGAGATGCACATGCGGGAAGTGACGATCTGTTATGGCATGACGGAGACGAGCCCGGTGAGCTTCCAGTCGCACGTGGACGATGCGATCGACAAGCGGGTCGGCACCGTCGGGCGGGTGCACCCGCATGTGCAGGTGAAAGTCATCGACGCGCAAGGCAGGGTGGTGCCGCGGGGCACCGCCGGCCAGCTGTGCACCCGCGGCTACAGCGTCATGCGCGGCTACTGGGGCGATGCCGTCCGCAGCGCCGGGGCGGTCGATGCGGCCGGCTGGATGCACACCGGCGACCTGGCGGTGCTCGACGATGAGGGCTATTGCAACATCGTCGGGCGCGTCAAGGACATGATCATCCGCGGAGGGGAAAACATCTACCCGCGGGAGATCGAGGAATTCCTCTACCGGCATCCGAAGATTCTCGATGTGGCCGTGGTGGGCGTCGCCGATTACAAGTACGGCGAAGAGGTCTGCGCGGTCATCCGGCTGCGCGAGGGGGCGAGCGCCGAGACCGGGGAGATCATCGATTTCTGCCGTGGGCAGATCGCGCATTTCAAGGTGCCGCGCTACGTGCGTTTCGTGACGGAATTCCCCATGACGGTGACCGGGAAGGTGCAGAAATACCGGATTCGAGAGCAGGTGGAGACGGAGCTCGGGATCGTCCGCGAGCGCACCGCGTGAGGCGGGCGCGCCGCCGGTGCCGCCGAAGAGGCTCGCTCGCTCCCCTGCGCCGGCCGTGCCGCTGCCAGCCGCGCTTGCGGCCGGCGCGGGCTGGGGCATGATGTGCGGCGGCTGCGCGGTTGCCGCGCCGCGACCCCCGAACGGGGGCGGGGCGCCCCGGGCCGCGCACGCGCGGCATCTATCGCGGCCAGCGGCGGCGGTGGAGCAGGCGCTGAGGTGGCTGCAGGGTCAGGGAGTGGTGTGGGGCGGTGGGGGATTGCCTGGGCAGGGTGGCGGTAGGATGGGTGCGGAATGA
>JAJYTX010000024.1 GCA_021792815.1 Pseudomonadota bacterium | reverse complement strand
GTCTGCTCTATCGGCTGCTGCCGGCGAGACTCTGAGCCGCATCACCCTGGGTGGACTTCAGCGCCCGGTAGATGGTGTTGCGCGAGACACCGAGCGCCCGCGCCGCCGCCGACACGTTGCCGGCATTGCGCTGCAGCATGGCGCTCACCGCCGAGGCACGCAGTTCCCGCAGTTTCACGCCGCCGCAGGCGGCCGCGGGCGGCGGCCCGGGCTCGGCCAGATCGTCCAGAAAGTCCTCCGGCAACTGCGCCTTGCCGATCACCCCGCCCTCCGACATGACCGCCGCGGTGCGCAACACGTTGGTCAGCTGCCGGATGTTGCCCGGCCAGCCGTAGTGTTGGAACAGGGCGAGCACCTCGGGTGAGAGCACCGGGGGCGGCGCGCACTGCGCGCTCAGGATCCGGCCGATGAGCGCCTCGAGGTCGCGCCGCTGTCTGAGCGGCGGCAGGCACACCACCAGCCCGTTCAGCCGGTAATAGAGGTCCTGACGGAACTCGCCGCGGCGCATCATGTCCTTCAGATCGCGGTGCGTGGCGCAGATCACCGCAATATCGACCTCGAGCGCCTTCTGGCCGCCCAATGGCCGCACCGAGCGCTCCTGCAGCACGCGCAGCAGGCGCGTCTGCAACGTCAGGGGCATCTCGCCGATCTCGTCGAGGAACAACGTCCCGCCGTGGGCGAGCAGGATCTTGCCGGGGCTGCCGCGGCGGCGGGCTCCGGTGAACGCCCCCTCTTCGTAACCGAACAGCTCCGCCTCGATCAGAGCCTCCGGCAGCGAAGCGCAATCGACGGCAATGAAGGGCTGGTGCCGCCGGGGCGAGCCGTGGTGGATGGCCTGCGCCAGCAACTCCTTGCCCGTGCCCGTCTCGCCGAGGATGACGATGGGAATGTCGTGCGAGCGCACCTTGCGCACCTTGGCGAGCACCTCGGCCACGGCGGGATCGCCGCTGTCGAGATCCTCCAGGGTGGGACCGCAGGTCGGCTTGCCGGGCGCGCGCGGGCTGCCGGCCACCGCCTGGACTCGGGCCGACTGCCCGGCCTGGCCCGCATCGGCGGGCAGGTCCGGCCCGCTGCGGCCGGCGAGCGCCGGGGCGTGCGCGCGCAGCCCGATCCGCGCCACGACGGGCGTGCCGTCGCGCAGGTACAGCCGCGACTGCGATTCGCCGCGGCACCGGTCGAACAGCGCCCCCGGATCGATCCCAAACAGCGAGCGCAGCGTGTGCGCGGCGAGGCGCTCGGCCTCGAGGCCGAGCTGGGCGAGGCCGCTCGGATTGGCGGCCAGGAACCGTCCGGCCTCATCGAATGCCGCGATCCCCTCGAGCAGCGTGCCCATCAGCTCCTGACGGCTGTGAAAGTGCACGCGCAGCGACTCGCCGAACCGATCGACGAACAGGTGATTCTCGATCATCTGCGTCGACATCCGGACCAGCGCCATGGTGTGGGCGTGGTAGCTCTCTTCCGGGCCCGAGACATCGAGCGCCCCGATCACCTCGCCGCGCGGATCGCGGATCGGCGAGCACGAGCAGGTGAGGAAGCGGTTCACGGTGAGGAAATGCTCGCTGCCGTGCACCAGCGTCGGGCGCCGCTCGGTGAGCGCCGTGCCGATCGCGTTCGTCCCCTTGCTGTCCTCCGACCACAGCACGCCTGGCTTGAGCGCCACGCGCTCGGCCTTCTCGAGGAAGTCGGCGTCCCCGAGCGAATGCACGATCAGTCCGCGTTGGTCGGTGAGCAACACCATGCTGTGGGTGTTGAGGATCTGCTGGTGCAGCATCTCCATCACCGGCAGCGCGTGGCGGTAGAGCGCATGATGCTGCTCGACCAGCCGCGCGAGCTGCACACGGGCGAGCGCGCCGAAATCCGGCCGCTGCCGCTCGGTGAGACCCAGGCGCCGCGCCCGCTCGTGCCACAGCGAGACGACCTTGGAGCGCTCGCGCTCCGGCACGCCCGCACGCGCCGCGCCGTGCACGGCAACCGATTGGTACCTCATCACACCCCCTCCGAGCGGCATTCGGCGTCCACTCTGGACTGGCTCTAACGATGATCCCGACCTTAGTGCGCGTGGGCCGCGCACTCCATCGTGGAATACCGTAATTCCCGCGGCGACGCAACGCGAAACGCATGCGGCGACGGACTGTTGTTGCGTTTCGGAGCACTCTGGACCCCGTCGGCCGGCAACCTCGCAGCCGCCCCTTCGGATGCGGGTGCCGCCGGGGTCAAGACCCCGGCCCGCCCCGGCAGGATCAACCGGCCCCGTTCGCGGTCGTACCCTGCGGCGGCCGCCCCGGGGGCGGCGGGGACGTCTGCGGCGCCTCGCCCGCCGCAGCACCTGCCGCGGCGGCGGCGCCGGACGCCTTGTGATACAGAAACGGCACGCTGCAGTGGCTCGCGATCCGATCCGTCAGCGCCACCGAACCGGCCGGATAGCCATTCTGCTGCAGCAGAAAGGCCGTGATCTCGACATACTGGCTCGGGGCGAGCGAGCCCGGCGCGTACGCCGGCATCTCCACGGAAAGGAACTCGAAGATCTGCTGGATCGTGAAGCCCGCCTGCACCGAGGCGAACTTCGCGCCCTTGAGCGCCGGTGCGACGCGGCCCTCGAGCTGTCTGCCATGACACGAGGCGCAATGCTGCTCGAAAACCGCGCGCCCCTGACGCGCCTGTGCCTGCGTGTACAACGCCGGCGGGGCGGGCGCCGCCTCGCCGCGCTGCAGCAGCAGCGCGGCGAGCAGCAGTGCCCCGAAGGCCGTGCATGACGATCGGATCCTCATGGATGGCTTACTTCAGCGAGAACACGTACAGCTGTCCACCGCGCGGAATGTCGGCCACCGCCTTGACCATGTCACCGCCCCAGATCGGCGTACCCCCGCCATAACCGGCCAGGACGGCGACATACTGCGTGCCATCGACCCGGTAGGTCACCGGCGGGGCGATGATGCCCGAGGAGAGCTGCGGGCTCTTCCACAGCACCTTGCCGGTGTGCGCATCGAAGGCGAGCAGATGCCCTCCCTCGGTGCCGCTGAACACCAGCCCGCCGGCCGTGCTCATCGCGCCGTCGTCCCAGGGCCGCGCGCTCTCATGATCCCAGACCCGCTGGCCGGTATCGAGATCGAACGCCTGCAGCGAGCCCCAGTTGTGATCCAGAGGATCGTGCACCACCTTGAAGGTCTCGCCGAGATACGGCAGGCCCGCCTTGTAGAAGGTCGGCGCGCCCTTCATGGTCATGCAGGTGTGGATGGTCGGCACGTACACCATGTGGGTCGCGGGATCGACCGAGACCGGCCACCAGTTCTTGCCGCCGAGGAAGCTCGGACAGGTGAAGATCTGCTTGGTGAGCGTCGGGCGGACCGCGTTGTCCGTGTACGGCAGGCCGTTGCGGAAGCCCGCGACCGACATCGCATGCGCGAACGGCACCGCGTAGATCAGCTTGTGGGTGCGGCGGTTGATCACATACAGCCAGCCGTTGCGGTCGGCATGCACGATGGCCTGGTAGCGCTTGCCGTGATAGGTCAGGCTGGTCACCACCGGCGTATTGACGCCGTCGTAATCCCACGAGTCATGTGGCGTGTACTGGTAGTACCACTTGCGCTGCCCGGTGCGCGGATTGAGCGCCTCCACCGAATCGGTATACAGGTTCCTGCCGGGCCTCAGCTTCGCGAGCCACGGCCCGGGGTTACCCACGCCCCACAGCAGGGTGTTGGTCGAGGGATCGTAAGTGCCGGTGAGCCAGGTCGATCCGCCGCCGGTCTTGTACATGCCCTTGGGCCAGGTGTTGCCGCCCGGCTGGCCCGGCGCGGGCGTGCTGTATGTGCGCCAGAGTTTCCGGCCGGTCCGGGCGTCCAGGGCTTCGACGAAATCGCGAGCGCCGTACTCCCCGCCGGAGATGCCCACGATCACCATGCCCTGGAGGGTGAGCGGTGCCAGAGTCATCGCATAGCCGAGGTCCGCCGGCTTGATCTGCTTCTGCCACACGACCTTGCCGGTCTGGGCGTTGAGGGCGACGACGTAGTTGTCCAATGTCGCCATGTACACGTCGTCCCCGTAAAGCGCCACGCCCCGGTTGACGACGTCGCAACACACGGTCTTCAGACCGGTGTCCGCCAGGTTCTTGGCGTAAGTCCACAGCACCCTGCCGGTGACCGCGTCGAAGGCGATCAGATGATCCAACGGCGTGGTGACGAACAGGTAACGGCCGTTGACGATCGGGGACGCCTCAAACCCCTGCTTCATGCCGATCCGGTAGTTCCACACCGGCTTCAGGCCCGCAACGTTCCGCGAATTGATCTGCTGGAACGGGGCGTAACTGTCGCCGGCATAATCGCGACGGAACATCAGCCAGCCGTTGCCGGTGGCGGCCCTCGCCAGGCGCGCGCTGGTGACCGCCGGGTAACCACCCGCCAGGGCGGCGGCCGGCACCAGCGCGGCAGCCAGCACGGCGCCGAGCCACGGCCGGCGCCGGAGATACGGTGCATGGATCCTCGTCATATTCGTTGTGCCCCTCTGTTGTGACGTTGTGCGTCCGCCCGGATGGCGGGCGTGACCTGTCTCGGCGGATGTGTGTGTGCAAACCTCATGCCACGGTGCATCGGCCCGCTCTCCCCGATGCGAGCAGGCCGTCACCGCCCGGCGCGAGCGCGACGCGGAGGCCGCGGTTGGCCGCGGCGGTTGACGCGCGATCATTCAGCGCGCAGTCGGCCGCTGCGGCCTCGCATCAGGCGCGGTGTGCTGCTCCGTTCGGGCCGTCTCGTTCCGTTTTGCAACACTCCCCGATACAGCCGCCCGCCGTCGCGGCACACCCGGACGCACGACATGCCGGCCGGCACCGGGGCGCGCGGGACCCTGGCGGCAAAAACCCCGCTCACGCCCCGGGCACCGTTGCCGCCATCCTCTGCCGCATACCTGAACCGGCGTGAACCGCGACCCGTGCTGGCCGTGGCGGGCGCCATCGGCGCAAAGGGGCCGCTTTCTGATGACTCGCAGGCAGACACGGATCCGCGCACGCGGGAGCGCCTTCACGGCCCTGGCGGCGGCGGCCATGCTGATCGCCCCGCGGCACGCCGCCCACGCCGCCGGCCTGCCCGGCCCGGACCACCTCGGCACGGTGGTGATCAGCGCCTCGCCGCTCTCCGGACCAGCCATTCCGCTCGCGGACATCCCGGGCGACGTGCAGGTGATCTCCGCGGGCGAGCTGTCGCAACAGGGCACGGCAAGCCTGACCACCGCGCTCAATGCCCGGCTGAGCAGCATCAACATCAACGACAACATCGTCGACCCGTTCCAGCCCGACATTCTCTATCGGGGCTTCGAAGCCTCGTCGGTGGCCGGTACGCCCGAGGGCCTGGCGGTGTATGTGGACGGGGTGCGCGTCAACGAGGCGTTCGGCGATACCGTGAACTGGGATCTGATCCTGCCGAGCGCGATCCAACGGGTCGAGGTGAGCAGCTCGAGCGCCGTCTATGGACTCAATGCGCTCGGCGGCGCGATCTCCCTCACCATGAAGAACGGCTTCGACTACCACGGCGGGCAGCTCGAGCTCTCCGGCGGCTCCTTTCATCGCCAGCAGATCAGCGCGCAGTACGGCATGCACTCGGGGATCTTCGGCCTGTACGTCGCGGGCCGCGGCCTGAACTGGCGGGGGTGGCGCGAGTTCTCCAGTGACCGGCTGCGCGATCTGTACGCGGTGGCGAGCCTGCATGGCAGCGCCGCCAAGCTCGATCTGAGCTACGCCTGGGATGACAATCTGCTCAAGGGACAGAGTTCCGTTCCGGTCCAGGAGCTCGCGCTGAACCGCTCGCTGGTGTTCACCGGACCGCAGGCCAATCACAACCGGCTGAAGTTCCTGACCCTGAACGGCACGCTGATGCTGCGCGGCGGCTGGGGGCTGCAGGCGGTGCTCTATTACCGCGACTTCACCCAGCAGGTCACGAACGGCAACACCACCCACTACCGCAGCTGCACGACGCTTCCCGGCATCCTCTGCCAGCCGGACGGGCTCATTCCCCTGACCGACGCCGCCGGCCGGCTGCTGCCGGACCTCTCGCAGGGCGGCAGCCGCTACATCGGCGAGAATGATTTCGAGTTCCTGCACTCCTGGGGCCGCGGCATGACGCTGCAGTCCACGAACGACGCCCGACTGTTCGGGCACGGCAACCACTTCACCGCTGGCGTTGCCGTCGATTATGCCTCGACGAGCTACTATGCCGGCGCCCAGGTCGGCCTGCTCGATGCCCAGCTGCTGGTGCTGCCCTCGGATCTCGTGGTCGATACCCCGGAGAACTCACCCGGTGCGCTCGCCAACGCCGATGCGACTCCGGTATACGCCGGCTCGATCAACAAGGACCTCGGCGCCTACTTCACCGACACCCTGAACGTCAGCCGCGCCCTGGCGGTCACCGCGAGCGGCCGCTACAACATCGCGCACGTCGATATCAGCGATCGGCTCGGCACCCGCCTCGACGGCTTCAACCGCTTCGTGCACTTCAATCCCTCGATCGGGGCCACCTACCGGCTGCGGCCCTCCTTGAGCCTCTACGGCGACTACGCGGTGAACAACCGGGTGCCGACGCCGGGCGAGCTCGAGTGCGCCGACCCGCAGGCGCCCTGCGTGCTGCCCTCGAGCCTCTCCGGAGATCCGCCGCTCGCGCAGGTCGTCTCGCACACGATCGAGCTCGGCCTACGCGGCCAGGCGGCGCGGCTGCCGGCCATCCGGGGCGTGCTGCAGTGGAATGCGAGCGTCTACCGGACGGTGCTGTATCAGGACATTCACTCGGTCGCGACCTCGCACGCCTCCGGCTTCTTCACCAACATCGGAGACACCCGCCGCCAGGGGATGGAGCTCGGCGTGAGCCTGCACGCGCCGCGCTGGTCGGCGTACGCCCGCTACAGTCTGGTCAAGGCGACGTTTCTGAGCAGCATACTGATCCCATCGGCCTCGAATCCCCTGCGGGACGCGAACGGCGACATCCACGTCAGCCCGGGCGACATTTTCCCCGGCATTCCCGAGAACCGCTGGAAGCTCGGCGCGGATATCAGCGTGCTGCCGCGCTGGAGCGTCGGCGCCAGCCTCAACATCACCAGCAGCGTCTACTACGTCGGGGACGAGTCCAATCAGCTGGCGCCGATTCCCGGCTATACGCTGCTCGATGTGCACTCGACCTACCATCTCATGCGCCATGTGCAGCTGTTCGCCACCAGCGACAATCTGCTCAACCGCAAGTACGCGACCTGGGGCACGCTCAGCGATCCGACCGGCGTCGGGGCACCCGGCATCCCGGTCAATGCCGTCACCAACGGCCCGGGAGTGAACAACCGGTTCCTGAGTCCGGCGCCGCCGTTCGAGATCTTCGGCGGCATCCGCATCCGCTTCTGATCGGCCGCGCGCCGGCTGAGAGCCTGCCATCATGTTCGACGAACGCACATCGCTGCAGCTGCTCGAGCGCCTGGGCCTCGCGCTCGGCATGGCCCTGTTCATGGGACTCGCGTTCGAGGGGATCTACAAGCGCCAGGCGCGCTCGAGCCCGGGCGGGATCCGCACCTTCCCCATGCTCGCGCTCCTCGGCGCCGTGCTGTACCGGCTCGATCCGCGCTCGCTGCTGCCGTACCTCGCCGGTCTCGTGGCGCTCGCCGCCTGGCTGCATGCGCACCTGCGGGTGGCCGGCCGCAAGCCGCGGCAGCGCCCCAGTCTGATCATCCCCGCTGCGAACGTGCTCGCCTATACCTTCGGGCCGATCGCCCTCAGCCGCCCACCGTGGCTGCTCATCTCGGCATCGGTCGCGGCGGGGCTGCTGCTCGAGGGCCGCGAAGCGCTGCACCACGCCGTGCGACAGCTGGCTCGCGAGGAGATCTACACGCTCGGCAAGTTCCTCATCCTGGTCGGAGTGGTGCTGCCGCTGGTGCCTGACCGGCCGCTGCTTCCCTGGACGCCGATCACCCCGTTCGAGGTCTGGCTGGCGCTGGTCGCGGTCTCGACCCTCTCCTATGTGAGCTATCTGCTGCAGCGCTATCTGCCGCACAGGGGCGCGCTGCTGCCCGCGATTCTCGGCGGCGCCTACTCCTCGACCGCCACCACCGTCGCGCTTGCGCGCGACCAGAAGGCATCCGCGGCGGCGCATCCCGAGGCAACCGTCGGCATCGTGATCGCCACGGCCGTGATGTACCTGCGCATCGATGTGGTGGTGGCGCTGTTCAACCGCCCGGTGGCCTGGCTGCTGCTGCCGCGGGTGGCGGCGCTCGCGGCGCTCGCCGGCCTCATCGCCGGCTGGCAGTGGCTGCGCCGCGGCGCGCCGGCTGCACCCGCGCGCGCGAACCTGCCGGCGATGAACCCGCTGCAACTGCCGGCGGCGGTCAGTTTCGCGGTGCTGTTCGTGCTCGTGGCGTTGGCCTCGAGCTGGGTTCGCAGCCGCTTCGGCAGCCCGGGCCTGTACGCGCTCGGAGGCGTCGCCGGCGTGTCGGACATCAATCCATTCGTGCTGAGCCTCGCGCAGGGCAGCGTCGCCGGCCTGCCTGTGCGCGGCATCGGCGCGGCGATCCTGATCGCCGCATCATCCAACAACATGATGAATGCCGGGTACGCGCTCGCCTTCGGCGGCCTGCGCGCCTGCCGGCGGCCGGCGCTGGCGCTGCTGGTGACCGCCGCGGCGGGACTCGCCCTGGCGCTGCTGACGCTGCCGCGTTGATCAATCGCCGCCGGCCCGCCGGGCGATGAGCCCGCGCCCGGGATCGTAACCGAGTATCGCCAGGATCATGAACAGCACCAGGCAGCCGCCGACCACGGCGAAGGACCGATGGTTGAATTTCTCGTAGAGCGCGAAGCGCACCAGCTCCACCGCATGCGTGAACGGATTGGCCATGCAGATACGGTACAGCAGCAGGTTCGCCTGCTTCACGGTCCACAGCGGATACAGCGCCGAGGAGGCGAAGAACATCGGGAAGATCACGAAATTCATCACGCCCGCGAAATTCTCCAGCTGGCGGATCACCGAGGACAGAAACAGTCCGAGCGCGCTCAGCATCATGCCCGAGAGGATCAGCGCCGGGAGCACCGTGAGGTAGCCGAGGCGCGGCGGATGAATCCCCCAGAAATAGCCGATGATCAGGAACACATACGCCTGCAGCACCGAGACGATGACCGCCGCGACCAGCTTCGAGAGCAGCAGGTACCAGCGCGGCAGCGGGCTCACCAGCAGCGTGCGCATGCTGCCGGTCTCGCGGTCCCAGACCATCGACAGCGAGCTCTGCATGCCCTGGAACATCAGGATCATGCCGATGAGGCCGGGCGCGATGTAGACCTGATAGGGGATGTAGGTCTGGTAAGGCGGAATGATCGACACGCCGAGCACGAAGCGAAACCCGGTGGCGAAGATCAGCAGCCACACCAGCGGCCGCACCAGGGCGGCGAGGAACCGGCCGCGCTGGTTGAGGAAGCGCAGCGCCTCGCGCCAGACGATGCCGCGCATGCAGCGGTAGTAATGGATGGGTTTCATTCGCCGTGCTCGCCGGTGAGCTTGTCGAACGCCTCGCGCATCGAGGCGGCATTGGCCTGGCGGATGACCTCGGGCACCGGTCCTTCGGCGAGAATCCGCCCCCGGTGCAGCACGATCACCCGCGCCGACGCATCGACCTCGTCGATCAGGTGGGTGGCCCACAGCGCGGCGATGCCCTCTTCGCGGCACAGCATGCGCACGTGATCGAGCATGAACTGGCGGCTCGCGACATCGAGCCCGACCGTCGGCTCATCGAGCAGCAGCAGCCGCGGCCGATGGATCAGCGCGCGCGCGATTTCCACGCGGCGCCGTTGGCCGCCGCTCAAGGTGCGCGCGTTCTCGCGCAGCCGGTCGGTCAGACCGACGCGCTCGATCTCGCGCCTGAGGCGGACCGCGGCCTCGCGGCGCGGCAGGCCGTGCAGCGCCGCGTGGTAATACAGGTTCTGCGCCACCGACAGCTCCAGGTCGAGGGTCGGCAGCTGGAATACCACGCCGAGCCGCGCGAGCGCCTCGGAGGGTCTGCGCTTGATCTCCCAGCCGAAGATGCGGATCGAGCCGCTGCGATGGTTGTACAGCCGGGTGATCAGGGAGAACAGCGTGGTCTTGCCCGCGCCATTGAGGCCGAGCAGCATCGTACGGTCGCCCCGGTTGAGCGTGAAGGACACCTGGCGCAGCGCCTGCCGCTCGCCGAACGCGTGGCTCAGCCCCTCGACGGCGAGCGGCGGCGCCTGCCGATCCGGCTCCTCGGCCAGTACTCGCTGCGCCGCATGTGTTTCCAGATCCACCATCGCGCCTCACCGCTTCGTGGCCGACGCCCCGGCGCGGCCGGTCGTGTTGGTGGCACGCACCGCGCCGCAACGCGCCGGCACACCGGCCCCGCTGCGCTCATCCGGTGATGCGGCACGCGTCCGTTCCCGGTGAGCCATTTGACAACAATTTTCCCGCCCCGCCAATCGCCGATCCCAACGGCAGGGAGCGGCCGGGAAACACGGCCGAACTGTGTCGTATCAGGAACAGTATGCCATAATGCCGGGCGCCCGCCGTACAGAGGCTTGTACGGCCCTTGGCGGCGATGCACGATCCCAGGCGAGACGATGCCACAGGCCCGGAGCCCGCGAGGAACCCGATCGTTGCGCTGCGTCCGCCGATATCTCGCCACGGTTCTCGTGGCCTTCGCCCTCGCGCCGGCCATCGCCCGGGCGGTGCCCACGCTGCGCATCGCGGTGCTGAAATTCGGCACCGTGAGCTGGGTGATGGATGTGATCGCACACCACCGGCTCGCCCGCGCCAATGGCATCCGCATCGATCCGCTCGCCCTGGCGAGCACTCCGGCGACGCTGGTGGCGCTGCAGGCCGGACGGGTCGACTGCGCGGTGTCGGACTGGCTGTGGGTGTCGCGGCAACGGGCTTCCGGGGCCGACTGGACCTTCTTTCCGTTCTCGACCGATCTCGGCGCGCTGGTCGCGGCGCGCGGTGCGCCGATCCATCGGCTCGCCGACCTGCGTCATCGGCGGCTCGGCATCGCCGGCAGTCCGCTCGACAAGAGCTGGGTGATCCTGCAGGCGCTCGCGAAGGAGCGGCACATCGACCTCGAGCACGACGTCCGTCTGTCGTTCGGGGCGCCGCCGCTGCTCGATCAGGAGCTGCTCGAGGGCCGCCTCGATGCCGTGCTCACCTTCTGGAACTTCGCCGCGCGGCTCGAGAGCCGCGGGCTGCCGGTCGTGCTGTCGATGAGCGATGCGCTGCGCCGGCTGGGTTTCAAGACGCCGATTCCGCTCGTCGGCTATGTCGTGTCGGCCCGCTGGGCGCAGTCGCATCCGCGTGCGTTGGCCGGCTTCGTGCGCGCCACGCGTCAGGCAGAGTCGATCCTCGCCACCTCGAATGCCGAGTGGACCTGGCTCGGACGCAGGACCGGGGCGCGCAATGCCGCCGAGCTGGACGCGCTGCGCGACGGCTTCCGCGCCGGGATTCCGCGCCACTGGGGCAGCCGCGAGCGGCGCGAGGCCCGGGCCCTGTACGCGCTGTTCGCCGAAGTCGGCGGCCGAACGCTGGTCGGCTCCAGTCCGACCCTGCAGCCCGGTACGTTTCTCGGAGCGGTGCGCTACTGAATGAGCGCGACCCCCACCGCGCAGCGCGCCTCGTCCTGGCGGGTGACCTCCTCCCTGGCGCAGCGCATCGGCTCGATCGCCCTGTTCGTCGCCCTGTGGCAGATCGCCGGCGATGTGCTTCACAGCCGGCTGCTGCCCACGGCGAGCGCCGTGTTCCTCGACCTGGCGCGCCTGTGCGTCCACGGCCCGCTGCTGTTCAATCTGGGCATCACTCTGGCGCGGGTCGCGGCCGCCTTCATGGTGGCGATGCTGCTCGGCACGGTGATCGGCATCGTGATGGGCCGCTCGCGGACCCTGGACGTGCTGTTCGACAGCTGGCTCGTGCTGCTGCTCAACCTGCCGGCGCTCGTGATCATCGTGCTCGCCTATGTCTGGTTCGGGCTCACCGAGGCGGCGGCGATCGGCGCCGTCGCGCTCAACAAGATCCCATCGGTCGCGGTGACCCTGCGCGAAGGCGCCCGCGCCCTCGACCGCGACTATGCGGACATGGCCGCGAGCTTCCACGTCGGCCGCTGGCGCACGCTGCGGCACGTGATCCTGCCGCAGCTCTATCCGTACCTGTTCGCGGCCGCCCGCTCGGGCCTGGCGCTGGTGTGGAAGATCGTGCTCATCGTCGAGCTGCTCGGGCTGAGCAACGGGGTCGGCTTCGAGATCGGCCTGTACTTCCAGCAGTTCGACGTGACCGGCATCCTCGCCTACACCATCGCCTTCGTGGCGGTCATCCAGCTGATCGAATGGCTGGTCTTTCAGCCGCTCGAGCGGCGCGCCGGGCGGTGGCGCAAGTGACGCCCGCGCTGCTCGCCCAGATCCGCGAGAAGCGCTATCCGGGCGCGCGCGGCGCGAAGCCGCAGCCGGCGCTCGAGGAGCTGTCGCTGCAGCTCGCCGCCGGCGAGCTCGTGGCCCTGGTCGGTCCCTCGGGCTGCGGCAAGACGACGCTGCTCAACATCATCGCCGGGCTCGATCACGATTACCGCGGCGAGGTGCGGCTCGCCGCGCGTCCGGACGGGCAGCCGGCGCGCGTCGGCTACGTCTTTCAGGAACCGCGGCTGCTTCCGTGGCGCACCGTCCGGCAGAACATCGCGCTGGTGCTGCCGCCGCAGGGCGCCGATGCCATCGTCACGGACATGCTGCGGGCGGTGGGTCTCGCCGGGGCGCAGGACCTTTATCCGCCGCAGCTCTCCGGAGGCATGAGCCGTCGCATCGCCATCGCGCGCGCCTTCGCGATCGAGCCCGACCTGCTGCTGATGGATGAGCCCTTCGTATCGCTCGATCACGACACCGTGCAGCAGCTCCACGAGCTGCTGCTCGGACTGTGGCAGGCACGCCCCACGACGGTGCTGTTCGTCACCCACGACCTGCGCGAGGCGCTGGTGCTCGCCGATCGACTGGTGCTGCTGTCGGCGGCTCCGGGCCAGGTGGTGGACGAGCTGCCGGTGGATCTGGCGCGCCACCGCCGTCACTGCGGCGCCGAGATCGAGCGGCTGCGCGAGCACGTCCTGCGCCATCACCGCAAACTGATCGGCGCCGCCGCGACCTCACCGGTCGAATGAGCACGCGCCCGCCGGCTACGGAATCACCGCGATGCCCCATGGCAGGCGCCCGACGGGAACCGAGCGCACCGCCCGGCGCGCCGGCACATCGATGATCGTCACGTCATTGGTGAGTCCGTTGACGACGAACAGCCGCTTGTGGTGCGGGCTGAACGCGATCTGCCAGGGCCGCTGACCGACCAGGATGTACTTCTCGACCTTGTAGGTCCTGGCGTTGATGACCGCCACCCGATTGGCGCGCCCCAGGGCCACGAACGCGGTCCGGTCATCCGGCGTGAACCGCACCCCCACCGGGCCGATGTACTCCCGGTCCACACCCGGGATGTGGAAATAAATGACGTGCAGGATCCGGTGGCTGCGCGGGTCGATCACCGAGACCGTACCCCCGACCTCCGAGGACACCCACAGATAGCGCTGATCGTGGGTGAATTGCGCGATCCTCGGCCGCGTGTCCACCAGGATGTTGGCCACCACCTTCCAGGTCCGGGTGTCGATGAAGTGCGCCATGCTGGTCGTTTCCGACACCACCACCACGGTGTGCCCGTGGCGGCTGACCGCCAGACCCTCGGGCTCTATTCCGACCGGAATCTGCGTGATCCACTTGCCGGTGGCGAAATCGATCACCGTGACCAGGGCATTGTTCTCATTCGACACGTAGATCTTGTCGCCCGACGGGGACATCGCCAGCGTCTCCGGGTCCGGGCCGGTCGCGATCCGGCGCACCACCTTCAGCGTCCTGGCGTCGATGACGTCGATGTTGCTCGAATCGCCGTCGCAGACCAGCACGTAGCGGTGATCCGGCGTCGCGACGATTCCCCTGGGCCGCTCGTCGGTGGGAATCGTGGCGATCCTGCGGTAGGTCTCGCCGTTGAGCACGGTCACGGTATCGTCGATTTCGTTGGTGACGAACAGCTCGCTCGCCTGCGCCGCCGCGGCGAACCAGGCGAGCGCCGCGACGGCCGCGAGCAGCGCCCCCCGGCGCACGGTCACCGTCCGAAATGACATTTCGTCTCCGGTTTGTCGAAGCCCAGGGTGTCGGTGGTGTAGCCGGGGTGGAGAAAACCATGCTGCGGCGACATCGAGACGGTCATCAGCGGCGTCGACAGCAGCACCGGCTGGCGCAGCTGGTTGTCCCGCCGGGGGGAGGTCAGCCCCTGCCCCTTGTAGCCGGCCACCAGGAACGCTTTCGAGCGCAGGTACCTGCGCATCGCGAGCGGCGCGGTGAGCCCGGCCCGCATGACGGCGTTACCCACGATACGCACGGCCAGCCAGCCGCCGTAGTCGCGCTCGGTCATGCCGCGATGGGCGAAGAGATCGAACCTCTGCTGCATCTGCAGCGCCGCGTATTCCTGGTAGGCCGGGGTCCAGGCGCTCGCC
>JAJYTX010000023.1 GCA_021792815.1 Pseudomonadota bacterium | reverse complement strand
CGTGAACCGACCGATGACCAACCGCTACCTGTTTACCTCCGAATCCGTCTCCGAGGGCCATCCGGACAAGGTGGCCGACCAGATTTCGGATGCGGTGCTGGATGCGATCCTTGCGCAGGATCCCCGCGGCCGCGTCGCCTGCGAGACGCTGGTCAAGACGGGCGTGGTGATCGTCGCCGGCGAGGTCACGACCTCCAGCTGGGTGGATGTCGAGGACCTGGTGCGCAGCACCATCCTCGAGATCGGCTACAACTCCTCGGAGATGGGTTTCGACGGGGCGAGCTGCGGCGTGCTGAACGTCATCGGCAAGCAGTCCGTGGACATCGCCCAGGGTGTCGATCGCAAGGAAGAGCGCGAGCAGGGCGCCGGCGATCAGGGCATGATGTTCGGCTACGCCACCAACGAGACCGACGTGCTGATGCCGGCGCCGATCACGCTCGCCCACCGGCTGGTCAAGCGCCAGGCGGAGGTGCGCAAGTCCGGGCGGCTGCCCTGGCTGCGCCCCGATGCCAAGAGTCAGGTCACACTGCGCTACGAGGACGACAAGCCGGTGGGGCTGGAAGCGGTGGTGCTGTCCACCCAGCACAGCCCGGAGGTCGGCACGGAGACGCTGCGCGAGGCGGTGATGGAGGAGATCATCAAGCCCGTGCTGCCGCAGGAGTGGCTGTCCCGAGACACCCGTTTTCACATCAATCCCACCGGCCGGTTCGTCATCGGCGGTCCGGTGGGCGACTGTGGCCTGACGGGCCGCAAGATCATCGTCGACACCTACGGCGGCTACGCACGGCACGGCGGCGGGGCGTTCTCGGGCAAGGATCCCTCGAAGGTGGATCGGTCCGCGGCCTATGCGGCGCGCTACGTGGCCAAGAACATCGTCGCGGCCGGCCTGGCGCAGCGCTGCGAGGTGCAGGTTTCCTATGCCATCGGGGTCGCCGAACCGACCTCCATCATGGTGGAGGCCTTTGGCACCAGCCGCCTGTCGCGCGAGCAATTGACCATGCTGGTCCGCGAGCATTTCGACCTGACGCCCTTTGGCGTGCGCCGGATGCTCGATCTGGCGCGCCCGATCTACCGCAAGACCGCGTCCTACGGGCATTTCGGCCGCACCGAGCCGGAGTTCACCTGGGAGCGGACCGATCGGGCCGAGGCGCTCGCCGCGGCCGCCAAGGGCCTGAAGGCCGCCTGAGGCCGGCCTCGCCCGACGCGGGCGGCCCGAAGATACGGTGCGGCGCAGCGGGGTCTGCCCCGCTGCGCCGCACCCCCGTGCACACACCCACCGCAGCGGTGCGGTGGAGCCGCGCCCTCCGAGGAGCGTTGCGACAGGCCGGCCGGGCTTTCAGCGCCCGCCACCTGCCAGGCTCGGATGGCGCGCGCGTATTGCCCATACGGCGCTCACTGAACCCATCGGAGTCATCACACCATGAACGCCACACCGAAACCGGCTGCCCGGCCGACGGATTACACGGTCGCCGACCTGGCGCTCGCAGACTGGGGCCGCAAGGAGATCCTGATCGCCGAGACCGAGATGCCGGGGCTGATGGCCATTCGCGAGGAGTATGCGCCCAGACAGCCGCTCGCCGGGGCGCGCATCAGCGGCTCGCTGCACATGACGATCCAGACCGCGGTGCTCATCGAGACGCTGCAGGCGCTCGGGGCGCAGGTGCGCTGGGCCTCCTGCAACATCTTTTCCACCCAGGACCACGCGGCCGCGGCGATCGCCGCCCGGGGTACGCCGGTGTTCGCCTGGAAGGGCGAATCGCTCGCCGATTACTGGGATTACACGCACCGCATCTTCGAGTGGCCGGACGGCCAGTTCACCAACATGATCCTCGACGACGGCGGGGATGCGACGCTGCTGATGCATCTGGGGGCCCGGGCCGAGACCGACGCCGGTGTCCTCGCCCGTCCCTCGAGCGAGGAGGAACAGGCACTGTATGCGGCCATCCGCGCCCGCCTGGCCAGCGAGCCTCACTGGTATTCCTCACGGCTCGGGCGCATCCGCGGCGTCACGGAGGAGACCACCACGGGTGTCAAGCGCCTGTATCAGATGGCCAAGGAGGGCACGCTCGCCTTCCCCGCCATCAACGTCAATGACTCCGTCACCAAGAGCAAGTTCGACAACCTGTACGGCTGCCGCGAGTCGCTGGTGGACGGCATCAAGCGCGCCACCGACGTGATGGTGGCCGGCAAGATCGCCGTGGTCTGCGGCTACGGCGACGTGGGCAAGGGCTGCGCCCAGGCGTTGCGCGCGCTCGCCGCCCAGGTCTGGGTGACGGAAATCGACCCGATCTGCGCCCTGCAGGCCTCCATGGAGGGCTACCGGGTGGTGACCATGGAATATGCGGCCGACAAGGCCGATATCTTCGTGACCGCCACGGGAAACCTGCACGTCGTCACTCACGAGCACATGGCGCGCATGAAGCACAACGCCATCGTGTGCAATATCGGGCATTTCGACAACGAGATCGATGTGGCGAGCCTCAAACGCTACACGTGGGAGAACATCAAGCCGCAGGTGGATCACGTGATCTTCCCCGACGGCCGGCGGCTGATCCTGCTCGCCGAGGGGCGTCTGGTGAACCTCGGCTGCGCCACCGGACACCCGAGCTACGTGATGAGCTCGAGTTTCGCCAACCAGGTCCTGGCCCAGATCGAACTCCACTCCAACCCCGACAGGTACCCGGTGGGCGTGTATGTCCTGCCGAAGCATCTGGACGAGAAGGTGGCCAGGCTGCAGTTGACCAAGTTCAACGCCGTGCTGACGGAACTCAGCGAAGCGCAGGCCCGCTACATCGGCGTGGAGCGTTCCGGTCCCTACAAGTCGGATCACTACCGGTACTGACACCCGGGCGGGCAACCGATCCACCCGGATGGAGGGTCGGTTGCCGCGGGGATCTCACCCTACAACATATCAATTTCCTGAAGTTGGGCGAGCGTTTCCGAAAAAAAACGGGTATGATCCGCCCCCGAACCCTGTAGTTGGGTGTTTTTGGGAGTAATTTCTAATGGCGAAACGTCCTCCGAACGACGGCGCGTCCTGGAGCGCCACTGAACTGAAGACATTGAAGGCGCTTGCGAAGGCGGGCACTCCGACCACCGAGGTGGCGAAGAAGCTCGGACGCACCCCGGCGGCGGTTCAGCAGAAGGCCATGCGAGCCGGGATTTCCTTCCGGGCCGCCAAGCGGGCCGGCGCGCGCAAGGCTGCCAAGAAGAAATAAGAGCCAGGCGTCGCATCAGGGCCGGGCGTCCCCGCCGGTTCGCGGGGTCCCCGGCCTGTGTTCGTGCGGGCCCCGGCGTCGGGGGGGGCGTGGCGCCGCCGGGACTTGTCATAAACGGCATAAGTTGTCAAACTTGTCGTCTTGTTCATACGGTTGCGTTTCGAAAGGGGTCGACATGCGGCATGCATTCCGGGTGACGTGTGGGGTGGCGACGCTGGTTCTGGCGGGCTGCAGCGTTCAGGTGCAGAACCAGACACCGGATCATTTCCAGGCCAATCCCGATATCGGCATGTATCCGATCTCGGCGACCGTGAGCAGCGGCGCCCTGGTCAGTACGCCGATCTATCTGTTCGATGTGGGTAGCGGCAAGAAGATCCAACTGAAGCCCGATGCCTCGGGCAGCCGCTTCCGCACCATGATTCCCGTCAGCTGCACCAGCAGTTTCCCGCTGCAGTTCCTGGCGGTGTGGCGGCTGCAGGGCGTGGCGACGCGGCAGAAGCTGTTTCCCGCCCAGCCCCAGACGGTGCAGCTGATCGCCCCGCCGCTCACCGATGCGGTGACCATCGATACCTCGGGCAAGCCGACCAAGGGGCTGTGGCAGGGCAACGTGCCGTACAAGTTCGTCACCGCCGCGGACACGAACATCACCGGCGCGAAGATCGAGCCGCTCAGTCAGAGCAAGGCGGACGTGCAGTCGGCGAAAATGATCCACATCGTGAGCACCTTCCCGCTCGATGCGCCCTGCAACACCAAGACTCCGGTGGTGCTCGCCTCGAGAGCGCGTTCGGCGCAGGCGAATCTGGTCATCCAGACCAACATGCCGGGCATGTCGCAGTGGACGACGAAGGTGACCTTCGCGCCGACACCGACCGGAGAGTGAGCGGGCGCCGGCGGCGCGCGCCGACCGGGAGCCGCACGCGGGTCAGCCCGGCTTGAGGGACGGGGTTCGCTCGGGCGAACCCCGTCGCCGTTGCGCGGCAGCGCATGCGAAACGAGGCACCGGATGAGGCGGCCCAAATCCTGGACGAGTCCAAAAATGAGCGCACGGGGGGAAACTGCGCCGTCCGGGGGCCGCTCTCGACCGGTGCAGGGACAGTATCGCCCGATCGTGCTGAACCCAGTCTGAACCCGCATGTCGCTGGATCCGACCCTGCGGTTCTCGAGCCGCGTCGAGCACTATCGCAGATACCGGCCGGGCTATCCGCCGGAAACGATCGACCTGTTGCGCGATCGCTGTGGTCTCGGGCCGCAGACGCGCGTCGCCGATCTCGGCTCGGGCACCGGTATCCTGACGGCGCTGCTGCTCGATCGCGGCGCGCAGGTCTTTGCGGTCGAGCCCAATGCCGCCATGCGCAGCGCGGCCGAGGCGCTCCTCGGCACACGCGGCGGCTTCGTGAGCGTGGCGGGCACGGCCGAGGCCACCACCCTCGAGGCCCACAGTGTCGCTCTGGTGCTCGCCGCTCAGGCGTTTCACTGGTTCGATCCCGAGCGCGCGCGTAACGAGAGCCTGCGCATTCTGGCGCCGGGGGGCTGGGCGGCGCTCATCTGGAACGAGCCGCCGGAAAATCTCACGGCGTTCCTCGCGGAGTACGACGCGCTGCTGCGCCGCCACGCGCCGGAGTACGTGCGCGTGCGGGGATTGCGTGCCCGGGAACAGGGGATCCGCGAATTCTTCGGCGGGGCGCCGCAGCGGGCGGAGTTCGCCAACCGCCAGATTTTCGATTTCGAGGGACTCAAGGGGCGGCTGATGTCCTCCTCCTACGCGCCGCAGCCCGGCGAGCCGCAGCACGCGCCCCTGATCGCCGGGTTACGCCGGGTGTTCGAGCGCCATCAGCTCGGCGGGCAGGTGGTGTTTCCTTACCGGACGCTGGTGTTTTTCGCCCAGCCCGCAGCGACACCGGCCGCGGCCGCGAGCTGACTGAAATCATCGAGGGCGGCGCGGCAGGGGATGGCCTCGAGCGGGCCGCGCCGGTAACCGTGCCTCATCAGCACCAGCGGCACGGCCGCGGCCCGGGCCGCCTCGGCATCGACCTCGCTGTCCCCGACCATCAGCGCATCCTGCGGTGCGACCCCGAAAGAGCGCAGCAACGTGCGCAGCACCCTGGGGTCAGGCTTGAGAAAAGGCAGGGAATCCCCGCCGATGACCCGGGCGAAATACTTCGCGAGGTCCAGCTTTTCGAGGATGACCTCGGCCAGGCGCGCCGGTTTGTTGGTGCAGACCGCGAGGGTGACGGCGTGTTCGCGCAGCAGCTCGAGCGCCGCGCGCGCGCCGGGGTAGGCGACGGTGGCGCGCACCGGCTCGGATGCGTAGTGCCGCGCGAACGCGCGTTGTGCCGTCGCCGGGTCCGCGTGTGCACAGCGCCGCGCAGCGAGCGCGCGTGCCACCAGCTTTGCCGCGCCGTCGCCGATCATGGCGCGCACTTCGGGTTCCGCCAGCGGTTGTGCGCCGAGCTCGGCGAGCATCGCGTTGATGGCGCGGGCGAGGTCGGCGACGCTGTCGATCAGGGTGCCGTCGAGGTCGAAGATCATGAGTGCGGGCCGCATGGGCGCTATACTCGCAGATCATGCATGGTATTGCGCGAGGCGCGGCTTGCCTCGAGTTTGGACGTTTTCGGCTTCTCATACGCCAGCGAGAGCTGCGCCTCGATGACAAGCCCATCCCGCTGGGCTCCCGCGCCTTCGACGTTCTGCTCGTCCTGATCGAGGCGGGCGGCGAGCTCGTCAGCAAGGAGGAGCTGCTCGCCCGCGCGTGGCCCGGGATCGTCGTCGAGGAGAGCAATATCCAGGTGCAGATCTCGGCGCTGCGCAAGGCGCTCGGGCCGGATCGTCAGCTCATTCTCACCGTGCCACTGCGCGGCTATCGCTTCACGGGCGAGGTGCGGGTGGTGGACGCGAGCGGCGCATCGGCCGCCGAGGCGGGCGCGGAAGCGCCACCGACCAACCTGCCGGCGGCCGTGTCGGATTTCATCGGGCGCGAGCGCGAGCGCGCAACGGTGCGCGAGCTGCTGCAGCACAACCGGCTGGTGACGCTGGTCGGCACCGGCGGCATCGGCAAGACGCGGCTCAGTCTCGAGGCGGCGCGCGATGTGCTGCAGGATTTCCCCGACGGGGTGTGGCTCTCGGAGCTCGCCCCGCTCAGCGATCCGGAGCTGGTGTCGAGCGCGGTGCACACGGCGCTCGGCCTGCACAGCGGCGCCGGCCGCTGGACCGCCGAACGGCTCACCGCGGCCCTGCGCGGCCGGCGGTTGCTGCTGGTGTTGGACAACTGCGAGCACCTGATCCAGGCGGCCGCCCGGGAAGCCGAGCTGCTGCTGCACGCGGCCCCGCAGGTGCGCATCCTCGCCACCAGCCAGGAGCCGCTCGGCATCGAGGGCGAGGCCATCCTGCGGCTGCGGCCGCTGGAGTGTCCGGGGGCGGACGTGGCCGGACTCGCTGCGGCCCAGAGCCATGATGCGGTGCGACTGTTCGTCGCCCGGGCGCGGTCGGCCGATCCGCAGTTCACGCTGGATGAGCACAACGCGGCCACCGTGGCCACGATCTGCCGCCGGCTCGATGGCATTCCGCTCGCGATCGAGCTGGCCGCCGCGCGCTCCGCGGCGCTCGGGATCGAGGGGCTGGCGCAGCGGCTCGATGTGCGGTTCCACGTGCTGACCGGCGGGCGGCGCACCGCGCTGCCCCGTCATCAGACCCTGCGCGCCACTCTCGACTGGAGCTACCGTCTGCTGGCCGAGCCGGATCAGATCGTGCTGCGGAGCCTGGATGTGTTTTCCGGCAGCTTCAGTCTGGAGGCCGCCGGCAGCGTGGTGGCCGACTCGGCCCTGCCGGAGTGGGAGGTGATCGGGCGGATCGCCGAGCTGGTCGACAAGTCGCTGGTGGTCGCGGATGCCTCGGGCGGCGCGCGCCGCTACCGGCTGCTCGAGACGACCCATGCCTACGCGATGGAGAAGCTCGCCGACAGCGGCGAGTTCGGTCCCCTGGCCCGGCTGCATGCGCAGCATTTTCACGGACACCTGTGCGAGGCGCTGACGCGCTGGGAGCACACCGGCTCCTCCCAGTGGCTCGAGACCCATGCTCCGGAAATCGACAACATCCGAGTGGCGCTCGACTGGGCGTTCGGGCCGGACGGCGATCCCGGGCTCGGCATCGAGCTCGCCTCGGCCTCTTATCTGCTGTGGTACCTGATGTCGCTCGTGCAGGAGGGGCGGGCGCGCCTGGAGCGGGCCACGCGGGCGCTCAGCCCCAAGACACCAAAGGCGCTCGAGGCGAAGCTCTGGTACGGATATGGATTTCTCTCCACGGGCGAGCCCCGCGGGCGGGCGGTGCCGGCGCTGCGGCGTGCCGTGGCGCAATTCCGCGAGGTGGGCGAGCCGCTCGATCTGGGGCGGGCGCTCAGCTGCTACGGGCTGAACCTGGTGCGCACCGGGGTGTTCGCCGAGGGGCTCGAGGCACTCGAGGAAGGGTGCGCGCTGCTGTCATCGACCGCGCAGCCGAAGAGCTTCTCGCTGTGTCTGACGAACCTCGCCATCGGCCACACCGTGGTCGGCGAATACAACGCGGCGCGGCTGCTGCTCGATCAGTCGCTCGAGGTCGGCAAGCACTCCAAGGCGGACTTCTGGGTCTGGCGGGCGCTCATCTACAAGGCGGAGGTGGAGTTCGCCGAGGGCCACGTGGATGCGGCGATCGGGCTGGCGCGCGAAGTCGTGGCGCTGTGCAGGCGGGCGCGGCGCACGGGCATGCTCGGACATGCGTTGTGCAACCTCGCCGGATACCTCGTCGCCCGCGGCGCGGTCGAGGAGGCCGGTGCCGCGCTGCGCGAGGGTCTGCCGCTTGCGCAGGAGAGCGAGCTCGATGCGGTGCTGCTCGCGGGAGGGCTGCAGCAGCTCGGCGCCATCGCGGCCCGCAACAACCAGTTCGAGCGCGCGGCGCAGTTCATCGGCTACGCGCACGCCTTTTTCTCTTCGGAGTTCGCGGGGCGCAATCCCGCGAAGCTGAGAATCCAGGCCGGCATTCTCGAGCGGCTGCGCCATGCGATGCCCGGGGAGCGTCTGGCGAGCCTGATGGAAGCGGGGGCCCGCTGGACGGAAGACGAGGCCATGTCCTCGGCGCTGCAACCCTGACCGAGGGCAGCCGTGGACGGCCGGCGGCATATCGAAGTCGGCGACGCAATGTCGAACGATGACAAAAGCTTGGAAAGCGCAAGATTTTAGAAAGCTTAAGAGGAATTCAGGGTGGACTAAGGACAAACCGCAGGGCCGACGGCAAGCTTTTGCCGCTTAAGAAAAGGTCTTGCGGCGCCACCACCATGAATCGCCCCCCTGCTTCCCGCTTTGCCCGATTCCGCCGACTGCTGCCCCTGCCGGCGACCCTGCTGCTCGGCGGCTGTCACTGGGCGCTGCTCGACCCGAAGGGGCCGATCGGGATGCAGGAGCGCACCATCATCCTCACTGCCACCGCGCTGATGCTGCTGGTGGTGATTCCGGTGATCGTGATGACGCTGGTGTTCGCCTGGCGCTACCGGGCCTCGAGCGAGCGGGCCGATTACCAGCCGAACTGGTCGCACTCGACGAAGATCGAGGTGGTGGTCTGGGCGATCCCCATGGTCATCATCGCCATCCTCGGGACGATCTGCTGGCGGACGTCCCATGAGCTCGATCCGTTCAAGCCGCTGGCCTCGACCGTCAAGCCGGTGCGCATCGATGCGGTGGCGATGAACTGGAAGTGGCTGTTCATCTACCCGCAGCTCGGGGTGGCGACCGTGAACCAGGTGGCGATGCCGGTCGGCGTGCCGGTGGTGTTTCACATCACCTCGGCGACGGTCATGAATTCGTTTTTCATCCCGCGGCTCGGCAGCCAGATCTACGCCATGGCCAACATGCAGACGGCGGTGAACCTGCTGGCGAGCGAGCCCGGCACCTACCGCGGACTGTCCGCGAATTTCAGCGGCGACGGCTTCTCGGGCATGACGTTCGAGGCGCTCGCCCTGTCGAAGGGCGATTTCGCCCGCTGGCTCACCAAGGTCAGGTCCTCGACCCGCAACCTCGATGCCGCCGCCTACACCGCGCTCGATGCGCCGAGCGAGAACGTCCCGGTGGAGTATTACTCCGCGGTCTTGCCCGGCCTGTTTCCACAGATCGTCGACGGCAAATTCGCCCCCGGCCGGATGGTGGCGAGTGCCGGCGGGAGAGACTGAATGTTCGGCAAGCTGACCCTCGGTGCCATTCCCTACACCAATCCCATCATCATGGGCGCGGTCGCGTTCATGGTGCTGTGCGTGCTGGCCGTACTCGGGACCGTCACCTACCTGGGCAAATGGAAGTACCTGTGGAGCGAGTGGCTCACCACGGTGGACCACAAGAAGATCGGCATCATGTACCTGATCCTCGGCGTGGTGATGCTGCTGCGCGGCTTCGCGGACGCGATCATGATGCGCCTGCAGCAGGCGCTCGCCTACGGGCACAACCTCGGCTACCTGCCGCCGCAGCACTTCGACCAGGTGTTCAGCGCCCACGGCACGATCATGATTTTCTTCATGGCGATGCCGATGGTCATCGGGCTGATGAACTGCATCCTGCCGCTGCAGATCGGCGCGCGCGACGTCGCCTTTCCGTTCCTCAACAATCTCAGCCTGTGGCTGACCGTGGCGGGCGCGATCCTGATCAACATCTCGCTCGCCGTGGGCAACTTCTCGCGCGCCGGCTGGCTCGCCTATCCGCCGCTCTCGGAGCTGCACTACAGTCCCGGCGTCGGCGTCGATTACTACATCTGGGCGCTGCAGATCTCCGGCATCGGCACGACGCTGTCGGGCGTGAACTTCATCGCCACCATCCTCAAGATGCGCGCCCCGGGGATGACGCTGATGCGCATGCCGGTGTTCACCTGGGCCGCGCTCTGCACCAACATCCTGATCGTCGCGGTGTTCCCCATCCTGACCGTGACGCTGGCGCTGCTCAGCCTGGACCGCTACCTGGGCATGCATTTCTTCGGCAACAGCCTCGGCGGCGATCCGATGATGTACCTCAACCTCATCTGGATCTGGGGCCACCCCGAGGTGTACATCCTGGTGCTGCCGATGTTCGGGGTGTATTCCGAGATCGTGCCGACCTTCTCCGGCAAGCCGCTGTTCGGCTACACCTCGATGGTCTACGCCACCATGGCGATCGCGCTGCTGTCGATGATGGTGTGGCTGCACCATTTCTTCACCATGGGCAGCGGCGGCAACGTCAACGCCTTTTTCGGCATCACCACCATGATCATCGCCGTGCCGACCGGGGTGAAGATCTTCAACTGGCTGTTCACCATGTACCGCGGCCGGGTGCGGTTCAGCACGCCGATGCTGTGGACCATAGGCTTCATGATCACCTTCACCATCGGCGGCATGAGCGGCGTGCTGCTCGCCGAGCCGCCGGCGGACTTCGTGCTGCACAACAGCCTGTTCCTGGTCGCGCACTTCCACAACACCATCATCGGTGGCGTGGTGTTCGGGGTGTTCGCCGCGCTCGCCTACTGGGCGCCGAAGATCCTCGGCTTCCCGCTCAATGAGCGCATCGGCAAATGGGCCTTCTGGTGCTGGTTCATCGGCTTCTACGTGGCCTTCATGCCGCTGTACATTCTCGGGCTGATGGGCGCGACGCGCCGCATGGATCACTACAACGTCGCGGCCTGGCATCCGCTGTTCATCGTTGCCGCCTGCGGCGCGGCCATCATCTTCGCCGGCATCCTGCTGCAGCTCGTGCAGCTGGTGGTCAGCATCCGCCAGCGCGAGCAGACGCGTGACCTGACGGGCGATTTCTGGAACGGACGGACGCTGGAGTGGTCGCTGCCCTCGCCGGCGCCGGCCTACAATTTCGCGCGTATCCCGGTGGTACGCGCCCGCGATGCGTTCTGGGACATGAAGCAGCGGGGTGTCGAGCTCAAGGCCTCGAGCTTCGCGCCGATCCACATGCCGCGCAACAAGAGCGCCGGCATCATCATGGCGGGGTTCGCCCTGGTGAGCGGTTTCTCGATGGTGTGGCACATCTGGTGGCTGGCGCTCGCCGGCCTGGCCGGTGTGCTCGTGACCCTGATCCGTCATGCCTTCGACGACGAGCGCGACTGGCACATCGGCGCCGATGAAGTCAGGCGGACCGAAGGTCTGCATGGACGTGTGCAGCCGGGGAGCGTGTAAGCGATGTCAACCGATCGGATGCTGATGCAGGACGGCGCGCTGGCGCTGAAGCCCGGTTATGCGGAGCACGGCGCGCAGGCGCTGCGCGATCTGCGCCAGGCGGGCGATGCGGTCGATTTCCAGGTCGAGCACCAGCATGACGTGGCCGCCACGGCGCAGCTCGGCTTCTGGATCTACCTGATGAGCGACTGCCTGCTGTTCTCCGGGCTGTTCGCCACCTATTCGGTGCTGCATGGCCATACGGCCGGCGGGCCTGCGGGACAGCAGCTGTTCGAGCTGCCTTACGTGCTGGTCGAGACCCTGTTCCTGCTCGTCAGCAGCTTTACCTGCGGGCTCGCCACGCTTGCGATGAATCGCGGGCAGCGCAACGCCACCGTCGGCTGGCTGGCCCTGACCTTCGTGCTCGGCCTCGGCTTCGTTGGCATGGAGGTGCACGAGTTCGCGCACCTGGTGGCGATCGGCGCCGGTCCCGGCCGCAGCGCCTTTCTCTCGAGCTTCTTCACCCTGGTGGCGACGCATGGACTGCACGTGACCTGCGGGCTGATCTTCATGGCGGTGATGATGGTGTCGGTGCTGAAGAAGGGGCTGACGCCCTCCGTGCAGACGCGCCTGAACTGCCTGAGCCTGTTCTGGCACTTCCTCGACATCATCTGGGTCGGGGTGTTCTCCCTGGTGTACCTGTTCGGGGTGGCCCGATGATGAACGTCGCCAATGAGGCGGTCGCCGGTCACGCGCCGCACGGGGGGCAGGGCGGCGCGCACGGCGCGACGCACCGGCAGTACGTCATCGGCTTCCTGCTCGCCATCCTCCTGACGGCGATTCCGTTCGTGCTGGTGATGAGCCACTCGGTGGCCGGGACGCCGCTGCTCATCGCCGGGTTCGCCGTGGCGCAGATCATCGTGCACGTGGTGTACTTCCTGCACGTCAACGGCTCGGAGGGGCAGCGCTGGAACCTGATGGCGCTGCTGTACACGGCGATCGTGGTCGGCATCATCCTCGGCGGCTCGATCTGGATCATGCACCACCTCGACCTCAACATGATGCCCGGGGTCATGCACGGCCGGGTACGCTGATCCCACCCGGCGCCGCGCAACGCGCCCGGGCCGCCCCCCGGGGTCGGTTGAGCCGGCCCGGAGGTGTTTCCGGCGGCGTCAGCCGCGCTCCATGGCCGGCGCACGCCGCGGGTGCGCGCCGTGGGTGGCCAGCCAGCAGCTGAGCAGAATGAGCACCAGGCCGGCGAGTCCCGACAGCCCGAGACGCTCGTGCAGCACGAACAGCCCGAGCAGCGCCGCCACCGCCGGGTTGATGTAGGTGACGACCGAGGTGCGCGCGGCGCCGGCGCGTTTGATCAGATAGAACATCCCCATCATCGACAGCCCGGTGCAAAGGATCCCGAGTACCGCGATCGAGCCAAGCGCGAGTCCGCCCGGCGGATGTCCGGGCAGCGTGAGCGCCGCCGGGACCAGCAGCACGGCGCTCGCCACCAGCAGGCTTGCGGCCACCGATCCCACCGAATCGACCTCACGCAGGTGTCTCTGGACGATGAGTGGTCCGGTTGCATAGCAGGTGGTGACGATGACCATGCAGCCGACGCCGGCCCAGCCGCTCGCGCCCGACACCGTGCCGAAGCCGACCAGGGTGGCGACCCCGGCCACTCCGAGCAGCAGACCGCCGAGGCGCCGCCATCCCAACCGCTCGTGCACGCCGAACAGCCGCGAGATCGGCACCATGGTGAGCGGCACCGCCGCGATGAGGATGCCGGCGACGGAGGAGGGGATCCAGCGCTCGCCCAGGGCGAGCAGCGTGTAGGGAATCGCGAACTCCAGCAGGCCGAAGGCGCATACCGCGCCGCGATGCGTGTTGAGCACCGACAGCGAGCGGCGCCGCCAGGCGATCGGCGCCAGGATGAGGGCGGCGAGGGTGATGCGGCCCCAGGCGACATCGAACGGGGAAAGCTCCCGCACGGCGAGCTTGATGAACAGGTACGGTACGCCCCAGATGATGCCGAGCGCCACGAACACGAGCCACGTGCGCGCATTCATTGAGAGGGTTTCCTGCGCGGGCCGGCTTGCCCGCCTCGCTCCATAGGCTACGTCACCGCCCTGCGCCGTGCGAGTCCGTGCTGCGCGGGCCCGATCGCTGCGGATCCGCGCCGCGCCGGCCGCTATACTGCGCGCCCCGTTCATCAGCGATCCGCGCCCCGCCGCCATCATGTGGTTCAAGAATCTCACGGTGTACCGTCTGTCCGAGCCATGGAGCTGGTCCGCGGCGCGACTCGAGGAAGCGCTCGGCGGCCGGCCGTTGCAGCCGTGCAGTGCGCTGCAGATGCGCAGCCTCGGCTGGGTCAGCGCCAGTCCGGCGGATCGGCTGCTGCACACGGTGGGCGGGCAGCAGCTGCTCGCACTCGGGATCGATCAGAAGCTGCTGCCGGCCTCGGTCATCCGCCAGCAGGCCGAAGTGCGCGCACGCGAACAGGCGCAGTCCCAGGGTTTTGCGCTCGGGCGCCGGCAGATGCGTGCGCTGAGGATGCAGGTTGCCGACGAGTTGCGGGCGCGGGCCCTCACCCGCCGCACCGTCACGCGGGCGTGGATCGAGGCTGCGCAGGGCTGGCTGGTGGTCGACACCGGCAGTGCGGCCCGCGCGGAGGAACTGCTCGAGACGCTGCGCGACACGCTCGGCAGCCTCCCGGTTCAGGCGTGGGACGCGCAGCGCTCGGTGAGCGGCTGCATGGCGGCGTGGTTGACCCAGCCGGGGCCCGCCGGGCCGTTTTCGATCGAGCAGGATCTGGAGCTGCAGTCCGGCGACGCCGCCAGGGCGACCATCCGCTACCGCCGGCACGCGCTCGACGGCAGGGATATCCGCGCGCATCTGGCCGGCGGCAAGCGTCCCACCCAGTTGGGATTGACCTGGCGCGGCCGGGTGTCGTTCGTCCTGACGGAAAAGCTGCAGATCAGGCGGCTGGAGTTCCTGGATCTCGGGCCGGAAAAAGCCGAGGACGGGCAGACCGATCCCATCGAGCAGTTCGACATCGACTTCACCGTGATGGCCGGCGAGCTGTCGAAGCTGCTGGCGGAGCTCGCTCAGGAGTTGGGTGAGCCGCAGGGCGGCGAACAGCCGGGCCTGCGGCCGGAGTCCGCCGGGCGCCCCGCGCAGGCCGCGGCGGCGAGCGCGGGGTGAGTCCGGGGAGGTCGTCTAGGACGGTCGGGTCGCGAGGAGCGAGGGCCGCTGGCTGACGGCGTCGTACCAGGCGGCGAGCCGCGGCCGGGCCTCGCGCCAGCGCTCCTCGGCGAACCGGAAG
>JAJYTX010000022.1 GCA_021792815.1 Pseudomonadota bacterium | reverse complement strand
CATCTCGCGCAGGTCTATCAGCGTGTCCGCCCCGATGTGGCCGTGATCGTCGGCAACGATCAGCATGAGCTGTTCGATGACTCGGTCATGCCGGCGTTTACCGTGTTCTGGGGCGAGACAATCGCGAACATTCCGCGGAGCCCGGCGCAGATCGCGCGCCTGCCGGCGGGAATCCACATCGCCGACCCTGGGCACGTGCCGCCGCAGGCTCGAACATATCCGGGATCGCCGGCCCTCGGGGCGCACATCATCGAGCATGCCATGCGCGAGGGATTCGACGTTGCGCAGGCGCGCACGCTGCACCAGCTCCCAGAGGAGCACAGCGTGTTGAGCGGTATTCCACATGCGTACGGCTTCGTCTACCGGCAGATCATGAAGGATGAGGTCATCCCGAACGTGCCGATCATCCTCAATACGTTCTACCCTGTGAATCAGCCGCGGGTGCGGCGCTGCTTCGACTTCGGGCGGTGCATCGGCAACGCCATCGCTTCCTGGCCGGAGGATCTCACGGTCGCCGTGATCGGCTCCGGCGGCCTGAGCCACTTCGTCGTCGATCCGCTCTTCGATCGCGCCTTTCTCGAGGCGCTCGTGACCCACGACGTCGAGGCCCTGGCGGCGCCCGGTGAGTCGCTCTATCAGTCCGGTACGTCGGAATGCAAGAACTGGATCGCAGCGGCCGGAGTGCTGTCGACGACACAGCTGCGGATGCGGCTGCATGGGTACGAACCCCTGTTTCGATCGGAGGCGGGCACCGGGACCGGCGCCGCCTTCGCCAGCTGGGAGTAAGAGAGCAGGCATGACATACGAGTCGGATGTGAGCCGGTTCCTGGCGCGACGGCATGGGCACCTCATCGATGCCGAGTGGTGCGAAGGTGGCGAGGAGCGGATCGAGGTCTTCAATCCCGCAACGGGCAAGCCCATCGCATCCGTTGCCGCCGGAAACGCACGGGACATCGACCGCGCCGTGCATGCCGCACGGCGTGCGTTCGAGGCCGAGTCCTGGTCCTCCTGCACGCCCTCGCAGCGGGGCCGCTGGCTCTGGCGCATCGCCGAGCTGATCGAGCAACACGCAGAGGAGCTCGCCGAACTAGAGTACCTGGACAACGGCAAATCCCGCGCCTTCATCGCCAGGAGCGATGTCCCGGCGGCGGCGGATACCTTTCGTTATTTCGCCGGGTGGACCAGCAAGATCTACGGGCAAACCCTCGATGTATCCCGGCCGGGCACGCTGCACGCCTATACGCTCAAAGAGCCGGTCGGTGTCGCGGGCTTGATCGTCCCGTGGAACTTCCCGCTCCTCATGGCCGCGTGGAAGCTCGCGCCGGCCCTCGCCGCCGGTTGCACCTGCGTGCTCAAGCCCGCCGAAGAAACGCCGCTCAGCGCGTTGCGTCTCGCGGAGCTGGTGAGCGAGGCCGGGTTGCCGCCGGGCGTCGTCAACGTCGTGACCGGCTACGGGCACGTGGCCGGCGCGGCTCTGGCGGCTCATCCGCTCGTCGACAAGGTGGCCTTCACCGGATCGACGGAGGTCGGCAAGCTCATCGTGCAGGCCGCCGCCGGCAATCTGAAGAAATTGTCGCTCGAGCTCGGCGGCAAGTCACCGACCATCATCTTCCCGGACGCCAGGCTCCCTGCCGCCCAGGAGGCCGCGGCCATGGGGATCTTCTTCAATGCCGGTCAGGTCTGTGCGGCCGGCTCACGGCTGTTTGTGCACCGATCTCTCTTCGACAAAGTCCTCGAGGCGGTCGTCGGGTCCGCACAACGGATTCGCGTCGGGGCCGGCGACGATCCCCAGGCGCAAATGGGGCCGTTGATTTCCGCAAAGCACCTGCAGCGCGTCGAGGGCTACGTCGAGAGCGGCCAGGCAGAAGGCGCTCGGGTGGCCGTCGGTGGACGGCGCCTGGAGCGGGCGGGATATTTCTACCCGCCGACGGTTCTGCTCGACACACGTCCCGACATGCGGGTGGCCGCCGAGGAGATCTTCGGGCCGGTTCTGGTGTGCGCATCCTTTGAAGATCTCGACGAGGTGGCGCGCCAGGCGAATCACAGCATCTACGGACTGAGTGCCTCGATCTGGACGCAGGATCTGAGCACCGCGCACGCGCTGGCGAGGAAGCTTCAAGCCGGCTCGATCTGCATCAATACCGGGGGAGGACTCGACCCGAACCTGCCCTTTGGCGGCTACAAGCAGTCCGGTTGGGGACGGGAGTTCGGCGAGGAGGGTCTGGCGCTCTACCTGCAGACGAAGTCGGTGCTGATCGGCGCCTGAGGCGCAGCGGTTTCAGCCGGTGCGCCCGGCACGCAGGCTGCGTTTCGCCGGCGCCGAGACCCTTCCATCCCAGGCGGTGGAGCCCATCGCCGAGGAGATCCGCGCGGCGCACTCTTTGATGGCATTGACCATGACGGTGTCCGGCCCGGCAGCCAACATGGTGGTGGGCATGACGATGGCGATGACGCCCACCAGGCGATCCTCGTGGTCGAAGACCGGTGCGGCAATGCTGCCAATGCCGGTGTTGCGCGCATCGGGCTCGTAGTCGAAGTAGTTCGCGAGGATGAAGCTGACGCGCTCCTCGAGATACAGGTCGGCTGATTTTGGCCTGGCCTCGTGCTTCCTGTCGCGAAACGTGTAGAGAATGCGCGCGCTCGGAGACGTCGGCAACTCCAGGGGCGAGCCCGGACGCACGATGATCGTGGGCGAGTCGTGGCTGGGCACGCAGATCAGCACCGATCCGGCGTCCCCCGAGCGGGTCGAGAGCAGGACGGTGCGGTGGACCTGATCCCTGAGCCGCGCCAGATGCGGCTCGCAGACCCGGGCGAGCGCGTTCTGCTCGAGGGCGAGCTGTCCGAGAACGTAAAGCTTCGTTCCGAGCCGGTACGCCTCCAGCGGCTCGGCTTTCTCGATCAGCTCAAGCGAGCGCAGGGTGGCGACGTGACGCGAGATGCGCGGCAACGTCATCTTGAGCGTCCGGGCGAGATCGGCCAGACGGACCGGACCACGCATACTGCCCAGGGCGTCCAGAACCTTGGAGGCAACCACGACCGTGCGCACGATCCCGGTATTCTCGCGCTCATCATCATCCACTCTCGGACTGCTGCGTTTTCGCGCCATACGGTGTTCTCGATTCTACGGTTCTGATTCAGCCATCCGCACCGCCTGCGGGGGCGCCGGCCCGCCCTCCCGGACTGCGGCGGTACGTGACCGGCAGCGCGTCAATAGCACGAGCGCGAGCGCTTTGCCAGTCTGTCCCGCTGGATTTTACCGGCCAGCGCTCCCCGAGAGCGCGGCGGCTCCCGCCGGCCACCGCGGCACTCAGGGTACGGCCCGTGTGCCGTCGGCCGGGCCATACAGCGCAGGCGAGTCGCTCGCAGCTCATTCCGTGCGCGCCAGATCGCGCTGCAGGAACAGCGCTGCGCACCAGAAGCTCACGGCCGCCAGCAGCGGTGCGGCCGCGGCGATCAGCAGTGAGTAGCGCACCGAGTCTATGCCGAAGTGCGGCCGCAGCAGATCATCGGCCAAGCCGATGAGGAACGGCGCGAAACCCGCGCCAATGATGCTGCACAGCCCATTGGTCAGGGCCGTGGCGAGCGAGCGCATTCTGACCTTGCTCAGGGATAGCACCATGGCGAAGCAGGGGCCCAGATGAAAGCCGAGCAGGAAATTGGCGATCCAATATGCACACAGGGTCACTGCGTCCGAGGGAGCCATCAAAAAGACGAGCAGTGCGGGTGCGGCGCCCAACGTAACGAGTGAGGGCATGAGAACGTGCCACTTCACCTGCCGCGCCGGCAGGCGCGCCACGACAAATCCCCCGAGCAGCGTGCCGAGCACACCGGCCGTGCCGTTGATGATGCCGAGGGACAGGCCGATATCGGTAAAGTCCATGTGGTGCACGCGTTGCAGAAATGACGGCGCCCAGGTGCTGAATCCGAAATTGGCAACCGCATTCAGCACGATGCCCGCCACCACGAACAGCAGCGCGCGTTGCCGGACCATGAAGCGCAGGCAGTCACTGAGCGTGGTGAGTTCACGATCGGTCTGGGGCGCCTCGGACAGCCCCCGTTGCGGCTCACGCACCGTGAAATACACCAGGAAAGCCACGCACATGCCCGGAACACCGGCAAGGAAGAACGCCGCCCGCCATCCATAGGTCTGGCTCACCCAGCCGCCGATCCCATAGCCAAGCAGAACACCGATGTAAACCGACGCCTGGAAGATCGCCATGGCACGCGGACGGGTCGTGCGGGGAAAGTAATCAGAGATCAGTGAGCTGGAAGTGGGGGTTCCCCCCGTCTCGCCGATCGCCACCCCGATGCGCGCCGCGAACAGCTGCCAATATCCCTGCGCCAGGCCCGAAAGCGCTGTCATGAGGCTCCAAATGCCGACTCCCAGTGCGAGGATGGTGCGCCGGCTGCCTCGATCGGCCCAGCGCGCAATCGGAATTCCAAACAGCGCGTAGAAGATGGCGAAGCCGAAGCCGGTGAGCAGGCCCATCTGGGCGTCGGTCGTGTGGAACGCCACCTCGATCGGATCAATGAGTATGTTGAGAACCTGCCGATCCAGGAAGTTCAGCCCGTACACGGTGCACAGGATCGCAAGCACGTAAGAGGAAGGGCTTACCACGTTGCCCAGGCCGTGCTGCCGCGGCGCGGCGGCTGCCGCATCCTTCGAATGCCGGATATCAGTGTCGACTGGCCCTCTCATATCCCCGGCCTCCGCGCTTCGCTGTCAGGTTGCTGAACACAACCGGCAATATAATTACGCAACTCGTATTGGCTCACCTGTAACAGACCCTCGCAAAGCGATGAACCGTGCATTTCCTCGTCTCGGATAGCATTTTTCCTCTGTAACGCACTGCGTGTGTCTATTGCATATTTTATTGCATCATTGATTTAAATCAGTATAATTCGTTTCCGATACTCGGTTTGCCCGCGTTCTCGCCGCGGCCGGTGCGGGGGCTCCCCGTCCCGGCCGGGTGGCTGGGCAGCGCTTCGCCACATCTATAACCACTTGAAACTTGCGGGGGCTAAACATGCGCAGATTCCTCGGTGGGTCGAATCGGCAGAGCCTCGATTGCCGACGGGCAACGGTGGCCGGCAGGTCAATTGCCATCGCCTGGCTGCTCGGGGCCGTACTGCATCCCGCCGCCGCGAGAGCGCACCCCGACAGGTCACGTTCCAAAGCCGAGCCGAGCCCCGGGTCGACCGAGCTCAATGAGATCATCGTGACAGCGACGCGCCGCAGGCAGACGCTGCAAGAGACGCCCATGAGCATCACCGCTTATAGCGGCAGCGCATTGGCCGCCGCAGGCGTGACCTCACTTTCCCAGGTCGGCTACCAGACCCCGGGCGTCTCGGAGCGCAATTCCGGACCGGGCCAGGTCGAGTTCGAGATGCGCGGCATCGCCTCGTCGGGCGGTCAGTCCCCGACGGTAGGCTTCTATCTCGACAACGTGCCGCTCACTCCGCCGACCGACGCGCAGCTCGGCAAGGTGGTGGTCGATCCGACTCTGTACGATCTGAAGCGCGTGGAAGTGCTGCGCGGGCCTCAGGGCACACTCTACGGCGCCGGCTCCATGGGCGGAACCATAAAGCTGGTGACCAATCGGCCCGAGACGCGCGATTTTGCGAGCAGCCTCAACCTGAAGATGTCGGGCACCCAGGGTGGTGGCTTCAACTATGGCGTCAATGCGATGCTGAATGTGCCGCTGATCAAACACAAGGCGGCCATCCGCATCGTCGGAACGGACACCTATACCGACGGCTGGATAGACAGGATCGTTCTCGCGCCGTTCCCGCTCGAGACCAACGCAGGCATGACGCGCGGCAATGTGACCAGCGCGCCCGTGCTGCACGACTACAAGAACGTCAATGCCGAAAGACTGAAGGGGATCCGGATGAGCGTGCTCGTGCACGCGACGCACGATCTGACGCTGCAACCCTCGATCTTCTACCAGAAGATCGGCCAGGGCGGGCTCAACTACGCCGATAGCCCTCCGGGCGTCGATTTCGAGGCACACTATCAGCCGTACAATGTTCGCGAGCCGTACTCGGACAGCTTTATCCTGTACAGCCTTGCCGCCAAATATCACTTCGCCGCATTCGATCTGAATTCCACGACCGCGGAGTACATCCGTCACACGAGCATGCGTGAGGACTCAACGGAACAGACCCAGAACTTCTTCGAGACCGTGATCGGCATCCCGAATCTGCCGTACTCACAGGTCGGGCCATTCGCAACGACGGCCCAGGATGCCAGCCGGCAGTTCAGCGAGGAAGTGCGCCTGACTTCCAATACCTCAGGTCCGCTGCAATGGATCGTCGGCGGCTTCTACCAGGACTTCGATTCCACCGATAACGTGTTCACGAATACGCCGGGACCCATTGCGCAGGAAGTGCTCGGCGTTCCGTCTCTGTACGATATCGGCGTGGTCACCAACTACAAGCAGCTGGCAGGCTTCGGGGAGATCTCGTACCGATTCCTGCACCACCTGCGGGCGGCGGCCGGCGCGCGCTATTACTCGTACAGGACCCGCGAGCTGCTCGCGGAGTCCGGCGGGCTTCCCAACGGCAGCCTGACGCCGACGATTTTCCAGCTTCCTGCAAGCAACTCGGGCTACACTCCCGAGTTCACTTTCTCGTATCTTCCATCGCAGAACCTGACCCTGTACACGCGCATAGCGAAAGGGTTCCGGCCGGGCGGAGGAAATTCTCCGCCACCATATGCCTGCCCGAAAACTCCTCTGCAATATGGACCGGACAGTCTGTGGAGCTATTCGGCCGGCGAGAAAGCCCGGATGTTCGGCGGCCGGCTGGCGGCGAATTCGGCGGCCTACTACGAGCGCTGGAGCGGCATCCAGCAGGAGGTGGCCGAAACCTGCGGCAATACCTACACGGCCAACGCCGGTACGGCGCAGGTGTACGGCGCGGAACTGGAGATCACCGGCCGGCTGCCCGCCGACTTCACGCTGACGAACAGAGCCGGCTACACGCATGCGCGCATCGTGCGCAGCGTGCCTGGGGGGACATTTAGCGTCGGCCAGAGGATTCAGGATGTGCCGACGTGGACGGATTCGACGTCATTGGTCTGGCGCAAACCGCTGTCCGTGCGGTACGACCTGGTTGCCAGGGCGGACAACGTGTTTGTCGGCTCCATGACGGACGTGTCGTACGCCATCAATGACGTTCCGTCACACGATATCGTCAACCTTCGAGTCGGACTCGACTGGGCTCACGCGGAACTCGCTCTGTTCGTGGACAATGCGGCGAATACGCGTGCGATTCTTGGAAATACCAATGCGCTCTCGTTCAACGTCGCGACGTTCAACAGGGTCGCGACCAACCGGCCGAGAACGATCGGGCTGGATGTGAATTACTTTTTCGGCGGCAAGTGATGCCGGGGGTGAGCCGCGGGGCGCGGCAGACCGGTCGCAGCGACGCGCGCCCCGCCCGAATCGGCTCAGGTCAGCCCACGCAAGACCAGGGGATGCTTTGATGGGTATTCGCACAGGCAGGCAATTCTTGACATCCATCCAGGACGACCGCGCCGTTTACATGGACGGTGAGCGCATCCGGGACGTCACCTCCGACAGCCGACTCGCGGGAGCGGCCCGCACGCTGGCCGAGCTCTATGATCTGCAACACGACCGGACGCTAACGCCGGCGCTGACGTATCCGTCGCCGACGACGGGCGAGCCCGTAGCGATGTCGTATATCGAGCCGCGATCGATCGAAGACCTGCAACGGCGCGGCAAAGCGTTTCAGATCGTCGCCGACGCCTGTCAGGGCCTGTTCGGCCGCACGCCGGATTTCATGAACGCCGGCCTCGCCTCGCTCGCCTCGGCCGCTGAGATCCTGAACGTCGAGGGAGGTCTGCCCGGTGGCGCGAACGTACGGAAGTATTACGAGAGCGTTCGCGACAGCGACCTGACACTGACACACATTCAGATCAATCCGCAGGTGGACCGCACCAAGCAGACCAGCCGGCAGGTGCACGACCTCGCCCTGAAGATCGTGCGCGAGACCGATGCCGGCTGTTACCTCAACGGCATGCGCCTGGTCGGCACGCTGGCGCAGTTCTCCAACGATATTCTGGTGATGCCGTCAGTGGTGGTCACCAACGAGGCGGACGCCGCGGACTATGCCTTCGCCTGCTCCGTTCCCGTCGCGACACCCGGCGTGAAGATAATCAGCCGGCCGACGCTCATCCCGCAGAACCCGGGCCACTTTCTCGACAATCCGCTCGCCTCGAGGTTCGACGAGGGTGATGCGACCATAGTGTTCGACAACGTGTTCGTGCCCTGGGAGCGGCTGTACATCTACCGGGACGTCGAGCGCTGCAACAGCCTCTACAAGCGCTGCTACATCGCCGAGCACTACACGCACCAGACACAGACGCGCGCCCTGGCCAAGGCGGAGTTCATGGCCGGCCTCGCCGCCTACATCGCCAGATCGACCAAGGTCGACGCATTTCTCAACGTGCAGGGCCAGCTGGCAGAACTGCTGATGTTCGTCGAGAACCAGCGGGCGCTGCTCGCCCAGGCGCTCGCCACCGCCAGCCGGACGCCGTTTGGCACGTTCGCGCCGAACCGCTGGCCGCTGCATACTGCACAGATCTTCTTCTATGAGCGCTACGGCCGGATGATCGACACGGTCCGCTCGCTGGCGGCCGGCGGCCTGGTCGCCGCGCCCTCCTATGCCGAATTGCACGGCGAGATCGGTGAGGTGGTGCAACAGTACTTCAAGACCGCGACGCTCGACTCCGACCGACGCATCCGCCTGCTGCGCCTCGCCTGGGACGCCGCCATCTCGACATTCTCGGGCCGCCAGGCGCTCTACGAGCGCTTCTACCAGGGCGACCCGGTCCGCCGTGCCGCCTCGTACTACCTCGACTATCCGCTGCAGCCTCTGCTCGAGCGCATCGACGGCGTTCTCGATGACCTCGCCGCCCGCAGCCGCACCAACCCGATCTGAATCCGGAGGCCTCATGAAGCTCGGCACCATCACCGTCAATGGCCGGCCAACGCCGATCGCCCGCCTCACCGACTCGACCGCCGCGACGCTTGCCGATCTGTACGACGCCAGCGGGCTCGAGGAGCCGCCGCGGTCCATTCTGGATCTGATCGAGGCAGGCGCTGCGGAGCTCGAGCGGCTGCGCACCGCGCTCTCGGCCCCGGTAGCCGACTCAAAGCTCATCGATCCGCGCAGTGCGGACTGGCTGGCGCCGGTCAGCCGGCCGTCCAAGATCCTGGGCGTGGCCTTCAACAATCGGGCGCTGACCGACATCGCGCACGTGCGCCCCACTTTGCCGATGTTCTTCATGAAGCCGCCCTCGGCGCTGATCGGCCACAACAAGCCGATTCTCATCGGACCCGATTACGGGCGCACCATCCCCGAGCTGGAGTTGGGCGTCATCCTCGGCAGGCGCGCCCGGAACGTCAGGCCCGAGCAGGCCCGAGCCTGCATCTTCGGCTACACGATCGTCAACGACGTGACCTCGACCGGCCTCAAGTTCAACTACGACTCCATCGCCATCGACCTTGACCCGGCTCACCTCGAGCCCATCCACGTCAACTGGCGCCGCCGCCGCGATCAGAACGACAACGAGCTCTACTTCACCTACCACACCCGCTCCAAGGGCGCCGACACCTTCGGCCCCATGGGACCGTGGCTCACGACCGCCGATGAGATCGCCGATCCGAACAATCTCGAAGTGCGCGGCTTCGCCGACGACGAGCCGCTGACGATCGACTCGACGAGCAACTACCAGTTCCCGGTGGAGAAGCTGATCGCCGAGGCGAGCCGGTTCTTCACCCTCGAGCCCGGCGACATCATCCACTGCGGCACCACCGGCAAGGGAGTCGGCCGCTATCCGCGCGGCCATCTGTCCCTCGACCTGTCCAGGAGCGAGCCGGTCGTGAGCATCGAGATCAGCGGCCTCGGGCGTCTCAGCAACCCGGTGAGACATTTCTGAGGGCATCGAGCCGGGAGCCGTCATGCAGTTCGTCGTGCAATACCTGGACCGCCCGGACAGCGGCGCCTTGCGCGCCACGTACCGTGAGGCTCATGTCGCCTATCGCAAGGGCCTCGGACGCAAGCTGCTGCTCGCCGGCCCCTTGCTCTCGGAGGGCGGGATCCCGGTGGGCAGTCTGGTGATTCTCGAGGCCGACAGCCACGCCGCCGCGCAGCGCGCCGCCGCCGCCGACCCTTATGCGGCCGCCGGCGTATTCCGCGAGATCAATGTGTACGGGTATCGCGTCATGGCCAACCAACTTGCGAGCTCCTCGTGAGCGGGTATTCGCGCAAGCAGGGGTGCTTTCGCAGCGAGCTCACCCAGGTCGGCCGCGGCACCCCCATGGGCGAGCTGCTGCGCCGCTACTGGCATCCGGTCGGCCTCAGCTCGGATGCGACGGCCACCCCGAGACTGGTGCGTGCGCTCGGTGAGGATCTGGTTCTGTTTCGCGACGGCGCCGGCCGGTGCGGCCTGATGTACCCACGGTGCGCGCATCGCGGCGCATCTCTTTTCTATGGCCGGGTCGAGCAGCGCGGCATCCGCTGCTGCTACCACGGCTGGCTCTATGAGGTCGGCGGGCAGTGTCTCGAGCAGCCCTGCGAGCCGCGCAACGGTGCCGCCACGGCGCCGCGTGTCCGCCAACCCGCCTATCCGGTGCAAGAGCGCTATGGGCTCGTGTTCGCCTACATGGGACCGCCCGAGCGGATGCCGGTGCTACCGCGCTACGACCTGCTCGAGAGCCTGCTGCCGGACGAGCAGCTCGAGGCCGACGACAGCAGCATCGGCAGCGGCGGCCCGGTGATCGTGCCGTGCAACTGGCTGCAGCACTTCGAGAATGTGATGGACCCGATGCACGTCGCCATCCTGCACGGCTCTTTCAGCGGTGCCCAATTCACCGAGCGCATGCAGCTCCTTCCACAGGTGAGCTTCGAGTACACCACGCGCGGCGTGAAGAGCATCCAGCGCCGTGAGCTGCCCGATGGACGCACGCACGTCAGGGTCACCGAGGCCGTTCTGCCGACACTGCGGGTCGTGGCGAATCCGCAGGCGCACACCGACGGTCCCTGCTCGCTGATCGGCTGGGTGCTGCCCCTCGATGACACCCATTTTCGAATCTACTCGGCCGGTCGGGTCACGACGCCCGGTGCGCTCAAGCAGATCCGTTCGCGCTTCAACGGCCGCGCGTGGTCCGAGCTGACGGACGAGGAGCATCAGCGCTTCCCCGGCGATTACGAGGCTCAGGTGAGCCAGGGCCCGATCACACTGCACTCGGAGGAGCACCTGGTGAGAAGCGACGAGGGGGTGGCGTTGCTGCGCCGTCTGCTCGAGCGGCAGCTCGAGGCGCTGGCGCGGGGCGAGAACCCGATCGGAGTGCAATTCTCCGAGGCTGAGGGGCTGGTCGAGCTCGAGGCCGCGACGGCGGTGAAGGAGTAGGCATGGCAATGACCGGTGGACAAGCGCTCGTCGGGCAGCTCGGGCGCGAAGGGGTTCGCCACGTATTTGGCATTCCCGGCGTTCAGCTCGACTGGGCTGTGGACGCGCTGCGCCAGTCACGCGAGCAGATCGCCTATCTGGTGCCCCGACACGAGCAGACCGCCTCCTACATGGCGGATGGCTATGCCAGGACCACCGGACGCGAAGGCGTCTGCATGGTGGTGCCGGGCCCGGGTGTGCTCAACGCGCTTTCCGGTCTGGCGACCGCCTATGCCTGCAGTTCCCGCCTGCTGTTCATCGCCGGTCAGATTCCCAGCGCCGCTCTCGGCCGCGGCCACGGGCTGTTGCACGAGATTCCGGACCAGAGCGGCATATTGCGCTCGCTGACGAAGTGGCATGCGCTCGCGCACTCGGCCGACGAAGTCGCGGCCGTCGTCAGCGAAGCCTTTCATCAGCTTCGGTCGGGACAACCGCGTCCCGTGGCGATCGAGCTGCCCGCCGATGTGCTGCAGGCACGGACCGCTGCGCCACTGCTGGACGCGGCACTCACCTGCCCTACCCGGCCGGACCCGGCCCTGATCGGGCAAGCGGCCTGCGGGTTGCGCGAGGCGCGCTTCCCCGTCATCCAAGCTGGCGGCGGCGCCGCGGCGGCCGACGCCGGCGCCGCGCTGGCGCGGCTCGCCGAGCAGCTGCAGGCGCCGGTGGTCATGACGGAGGGGGGGCGAGGCGTGCTGCCCGATCGCCATCCGCTGGCACTGAGCGCGCTCGGCGGCCGAGCCGTTTTCCCGCACGCCGACCTCGTGCTGGTGGTTGGATCGCGCTTCCTCGATGGCCAGGGCGTGCCGACTCATACGGCGGAAAACTGCCGGTTCATCTACGTGAATCTCGATCCGGCACACGCCTCAGCGCCGCGCAGGCCCGGTCTGAGCATCCTGGCGGATGCCCGCGTTACCTCGGAGTCGCTCCTCGAGGCGCTCCAGGGCACGCCCGTGAGACCGTCCCGGGCCGAGCAGATCGAGGCGGTCAAGCGCTGGTGCCGGCTGCAGCTCGAGCGCATCGAGCCGCAGACACGCTTCGTCCGTTCAGTGCGACAGGCTCTGCCCGCCGATGGCATCCTGGTGAGCGAACTCACCCAGGTCGGCTACTTCGCCAATCTCGCCTTTCCCGTCGAAGGACCCCGGACCTTTCTGACGCCGGGATACCAGGGCACGCTGGGCTATGGCTTTCCGACCGCGTTGGGTGCCGCGGCGGGCAATCCCCATCGGCGCGTGCTCTCCCTCACCGGAGACGGTGGCTTCGGTTGGGCGATGCAGGAGTTGTCGACCGCCGCCCGCTACCGCCTCAAGCTCGCGGTCGTCGTATTCGCCGACGGCCGCTTCGGCAACGTCCACCGTATCCAACAGCGAGTGTTCGGTGAAACGTTCGCCACGCAGCTCACCAATCCCGACTTTGCAAAGCTGGCCGCGGCTTTCGGGGTTGCGTATCGCCGCGCCGACTCGGCCGATGCGCTCACCGATGCGGTGGCGGGCGCCTGCGAGTTCGAAGGCCCCTGTCTCATCGAGGTCCGCGTCGGGGAGATGCCGAGCCCGTGGGCCCTGATCCATCCGTTCGTGCCCTCCTCCGTGCCCACCCCGCCCAATCCGCTGGGTGAGCCCGGGGCCTGATGCTGCGCGGCGCACTCGGCCGGGGATCATCCGGCTCGCGAATTCAAACGATCCCCAGGCGGCTATTTTACGCTGTATCCGCGGGCCTGCAGGCAGGCGCTGAGCGCCCGGCGATAATCGTGCGCCCGGTGCGCCAGCGAGCGCTGCGCCTGGTACGCCTGCCCGCTCAGCGCCTGCTGGTTTGCCGCCGCGTTGGCCGCATCGCCGGCGCTGCCGATCATCGCCCCGGTGAGCGCTCCGAAGACCGCGCCGGCTCCCCGGTCCCAGGGATCGGAGATCGCCGCGCCCAGCACCGCCCCGGCCACCGCCCCAATGGCGGTATCGGTGCCCGGCGGCGGCCCCTGGACGGTCACGCGGTCGTAGGCCGGCACGTCCGGGGCGCTCGGGTCGAAGCCGCTCTGGTGGACCGCCCAGACACTGCATTCGTAGCGATCGCGCGCCTGCCGCCGACGGGACTGGTTCTGCATCGGATAGGCATACACGGTCGTATCGGGCCGGGCCACCGGATAGCCCGCCGGAGCCGGCTGCGGCCCCATGGTGGCGCACCCGGTGAGCCCGATCAGCGCGGCGGCCACAGCGATCGGCCTCAGCAGACCGCGCGTGGGGCGAAGATCGAGCACGCCAGAGCACCTCATACTCTTATTGTCCCGGCCAATGGCCCTGTCGCGCAAGACGCGCATCTCTACCCGGTTGACGCGCCGATCGGCCCGGAAGTTCCTGCCTGCCCCCGCCCCCCGCACCCCCGTCGAGGAGCGGCCGGCGCCGCGCCGCTCAACCGAGCAGCGCCGCAACGCGCTCGAGGTCTTCCGGAGTATTGACGTCGGGGCCGGGACGCTCGGCGGCATCGGCCACCCGGATGATCATGCCGTGGCCGAGGGCACGCAACTGCTCGAGCTTCTCCGCGCTCTCGAGCGCGGTCGGTCCGAGCGAGGCGAGGCGCTTCAAAGCGCGCACCCGGTATGCGTACAGGCCCACGTGGCGGCGTGCGCCGGTGAACCGCCTCTGGCTGGCGAGTCCGGCCGAGGCGCCGTCGCGGTTCCAGGGGATCGGGGCGCGGCTGAAATACAACGCCCGACCGCGCTCGTCGCACACGACCTTGACGATGTTGGGGTCAAGGAGCTCGGCGAGGGACTCGATCGGCGTGGCGAGCGTGGCGAGCGCCGCCTCGGGATCGGACTCCAGCAGAACGGCGACCTGGCGGATGATGGCCGGGGGGATGAGCGGCTCATCGCCCTGCACGTTCACGACGATGTCCTGCTCCGCCCAGCGCTCCTGCGCGGCGAGTTCCGCGATCCGATCGGTGCCCGAAGCGTGGCTCGCAGCCGTGAGGCGGGCCGTGGCACCGAAGGCCCGCGCGGCGCTCACGATCGCCGGATCGTCCGTCGCGATCAGCACATCGGCCGCGCCCGAGGCGCGCGCCTTCTCGTAGACCCACTGGATCATCGGCTTGCCGCGCAGGCCGGCGAGCGCCTTGCCGGGCAGGCGCGTCGAGGCCGCGCGCGCCGGGATGGCGACGTGGAACAATCCTAGACCCGCTCGAGCAGCGGATCGTCCGCGCCGAGCTGGCGGGCTTCCTCCTCCAGCATCACCGGTACGCCGTCACGGATCGGATAGGCGAGCCGGTCCAGGCGACACACGAGCGCGTCGGCCTCGCGGCGGTAGATCAACGTGCCCTTGCAGACCGGGCAGGCGAGTATTTCGAGCAGGCGGGCGTCCACGCTAACCCCGTGAGTCTGTCGGTGAATCGATCTTGCGCATCACGAGCTCCATCAGCCGTTGCGAGTCGGCGTCGCTGAAGCGAGCCTCGACCGGCACGCACCACAGCCGCGGATCGGCGAGCTCGGCACATTTTACGGCATCCTTTTCGGTCATGAGCACCGCTCGATCG
>JAJYTX010000021.1 GCA_021792815.1 Pseudomonadota bacterium | reverse complement strand
CCCTGGCTGTGGCGATCGCCCTGGGATCGAGCGGCGCAGGCGCCGCCCATGCCGCCGCCGCGCAACCGAGCGCCGCACCGTCCGATCAGCTCGCCGAGATCGTCGTCACGGCCACCAAGCGCAAGACGCTGGCACAGGACACCCCGATCAGCATGACCGTGCTCACCGCGGCCAATATCGCCAACCGCGGGCTCACGGACTTCAATACCCTGGCGCAGGGCGTTCCGGGCCTGGCGATGCGCACCTCTGGTCCGAATCAGACCGAATACGAGATGCGCGGCCTGAATTCCTCCGGTGGCAACACCTCGATGGTCGGCGTGTACCTGGACGATGTCGCACTCTCGGCGCCGGCCGCCGAGCAGCTCGGCAAGGTGATCATCGATCCGAATCTGTACGATCTGCAGCGCGTCGAGGTGCTGCACGGACCCCAGGGCACGCTCTATGGAGCGAGCTCGATGGGCGGGACGGTGCGGCTGATTCCCGCGATGCCCCAGCTGGGCGTGTTCGGCGTCTCCGGCGAGACCATCGTCTCGAACACCGGCTCCGGCGGCAGCATCAACTTCGCGCAGAACGGCATGGTGAACCTGCCGTTCGGATCGACGGCCGCGCTGCGACTGGTCGGCTCGGCCTCCTCGACCAGCGGCTGGCTCAACCGCTACGTACTCGCGCCCGGCTCGGTGCAGAGCGACACCTGCGCCACCACCCCCTGCTACCGGCCGAGCAATTTCTACTCGGCGCCGATCATCTCGACGGCGAGCGGGGTGAACTCCTCGACCGACAGGTCATTCCGCGCCATCCTGCTGTACAAGCCCAACGATCAGCTCTCCATCACGCCGATGATCATGTGGCAGGAGTCGAGCGGCAACGCCCCCAACGCGGTGGACGTCAATGGCTCGCCGACCAACCCGACCATGCCGAGCCCGAAAGGCCACTACGAGATCTATCAGACCTCCGAGCCGCAGTGGGATCGGTTCACGCTCGGCAGCCTGAAGGTCGATTACGCGGTCACGCCCGATATCGGCCTCACCTCGATCACCGGCCTGTGGTCGAACCACTCGCTGATCTCGCAGGACGGCACCGAGGAGAATGCCAGCTCCTCGGGACTCGGCTCGGCGGGGACGGCCTACCCCTACGCGGTCAACTACTCCAATCCCGCCTATCCCTACCCGTCCCCGAGCAATGACGGCTTCGGCGGCAACGGCATTGGCCCGACCGGTCCCGGCCCGTTCGGTCCCGGCGTCGAGGAGCGGGACTACACCCGGCAGGTCAGCGAGGAGCTGCGCCTCGCCTCCACGGGGCACGGCCGGCTGCACTGGCTCGTCGGCTATTATTATCAGGACCTGTTCTCCGACTGGGACATGTGGTCGATCAACCAGCAGGCCGGACCGATCGGCAACATCTACGTCGACTACATGCCGCAGACCATCCTGCAGAACGCCTTCTTCGGCAATCTCTCCTGGGAGTTCCCGCACGGACTGAAGGCTTCGGTGGGGGTGCGCTGGTATCACTACTCGTACTCTCAGCGGAACACCGAGTGGGGTGATTTCACCGTATACGGCTTCAACAACCTGCTGAGCGGCGCGCCGACCGTCGCCGGGAACATCGCGCCGTTCAACACCAGCGCGGGCGGCAGCGCCAGCGGCACCAATCCGCGCTTCAACCTCACCTGGCAGATCGACAGCGAGCACATGGTGTACCTGACGATCGCCAAGGGCTTCCGCCTCGGCGGCACCGATCAGCCGTTCGTCGGCTACAACCACCCGGAGACCGCCGCCTCGTGCGCCAACCCGTCTTCGCTGGTCGATCTGCAGCAGTGCGGCCTGATGTACAAACTGTCGGCCACTCCGACCCAGGCAGGGAAATACAATCCGACGGGGCTGGTCAACTTCCCCAATGTCAACTCACAGGGCGTGCCGCAGTTCAATTCGGATCACGTCTGGGACTACGAGATCGGCACCAAGAACGAGTTCTTCCAGCATCGCGCCCTGTTCAACCTGACGGCCTACTTCGAGCGCTGGATGGATCCGCAGATCTCGACGAACATCGCCGGCTTCGGCTTCACCGTGAACGGCGGTGATGCGAACATCTACGGCCTGGAGGCCGCGTTCCGCGCCCACCTCGGTTACGGCTTCGATTTCGCGACCGATTGGGGCTATACGCACAGCAAGTTCCTGACCAACAGCGCCATCGACGGCATTCCCGAGGGATACTCGGTGCCGGATACGCCCAAGGTCACCGGCTCGATGTCGCTCAATTACCATCACAGCCTGACTGACAACATGGGGGTGTTCGGCAACGCCACCTACAGCTATGTCGGCTCGCGGTACGACCTGCCGTATGGCGTCACGGTATACCTCAACAACATCGCGCAGACTCAGCTCAACCTGCCGTCCTACGGGATTCTCGATCTGCGCGCCGGCCTGCGCACGGCCCGATGGACCGCGGCAATATTCGTCGACAACGCGCTCAACAAGCAGACGCTGCTCGATCCGCTGCCGCAGATCAACATCGCGATCCCGCAGTACACGCGCTACATCGTGAATCAGCCGGTCACGTACGGCCTCGACGTGAGCTATCAGTTCGGCGGGGAATAATCGCGCAGACGGGGACAGGGACGCCCGGGGGGAGAACTTCTCCCCCCGGGATCGTTCGCCTGCGTCCCGTGCTCGATCGTGGCGCGAGGGGCGGTGCCCTGCCTGTGGGGCCCGGAGGAGGCCGGCCAGCGGCCCGAGCGCCGCTCAGCGCTAGAACGCGTTGAAGATGCTGCCCACCAGGTCGCTCGCCAGCCCGAAGCCCGCGCCCATGCCGAGTCCCGACATGACGTTGCTCATGAAGCCGCCTCCGGTGCCCGCATAGGGCTGGGCGGCCCAGCCGCGGGTCTGGTAGGTCGGCTGCGGCTGGGCGTTGAGGTGCGTCTCGAGCGAGTGGATGTACTCGGCCATCTGCTGGATGAGCGCCAGCGCGGACTGGTTCTGCTGCTGGATCGCGACGGCCGCCTCGCGCAGGTCGAGCATCAGCTCGCGGGACAGGCCGGGGTCGGTGATTTTGGCCTGCAGCTTGTCGGCCAGCTGCTTGAAGCCCTGGCCGACCTCATTGGCCTGGTTCTGAAGCTGCAGGGCTTGAGTTTCGGCGGTCTGGTAATCCATCGTGTGCTCCGGTGAAAGTCCGCAGGTTCGACCCTGCGACGGGGGATCAGTTCCACCCCGGGCGCAGGCGCATTGTCCCGCGAGGCCGATCCGCCCCCGGCGGGCGCCCCCGCATCCTGGGCGGCGGCGGTGTGCCGGGTCAGCGCCTCGGGGCCCGAGAGCGCCTCGAGGATCACTGGGTGGCGTCCGGCCAGCAGGTGGCCGTGGTGTCCGTTCCCGTCGGGCTGGTCGAGCTCGTCGCCCACTCCTTGCCGCTGCTGTCCACCCAGAACGACTGACAGGACGTATCGTTCGCCTGGTCGGTTCCCGCCACCACGGTCACCGCCAGCTCGAAATAGGGTGGGTTCTGCGTGTTGTCCACGTTGTAGACGTTGATCTGGTAGAAGCCGCTGTCGAGCGTGACCGGCCAGGTGCTGTTGCCATAGCCGAGCGAGCTGGCGCTGTTCGTGTACTGGCTGTTCGTGGCGAAATAGCGCTCCTCGCGGCTGGCGAGCTCGAGCAGCGCGTTGCGCGCCTCGGTGCGGCGGGCCTCGCGGACCTGGTTGAGGTAGATCGGCATGGCGATCGCCGCCAGGATTCCGATCACCACCACGGTGATCATCAGCTCGATGAGGGTGAAGCCCCGCAGGCGCCGGGACGGCAGGCGGGACGCGGCGGGAATTTCAGGCTTCATGGGGCTCATCCTAGCGCAGCTGGACCCAGGTCAGGCGCGATCCGCTCACATCGTTCGGAGGCGAGATCGGCACCGGCGTCGCCGCTCCGCCGCTCAGGCTCTGATCGACGAGGTAGGCCCTGGTGCCGCCGCCGCTCGAACCGGTGGTGGTGACCTCGGTGGGACTGCCGCTCGAATCGGTCTCGAAGGCGATCGTGTGCACGTTGCCATTGTTGACGAAGAAGCTGCCGGTGGTGCCGTTCGCAGTGCTGCTCACCGGACCGCCGGTGAGCACATCGAGCGCATACAGCCAGCCCTGGTCCTTGCCGGCCGAGCAGGCGAGCGGCGAGTCGATTCCCGGCAGGAAGGAGTTGAACACCACCGCGGTGCTGATGATCTCGGGGTTGAAGATCAACTGCTCGTTCGTGGTCTGGTTGTAGCCGCTGTTGCCGCCCGGCAGATCGATGTACCAGCCGAACTGGTCATTGCCGCTGCTGCAGAGCGTCGAGCCCGCCCAGCAGATGCTGGCCGGACTCGAGACCAGCCGGTTACCGGTGGTCGAATCGATCGAGACGCTCTGCTGCTGCAGATTGGCGGCGCCGAGCGTGTACGGTGAAACGAGGCCCGCGGCGCCGGCGGTGCTCGTCGACAGCGAGGCGAACTGCGTCTGGTTGAGCGCGTTCCAGCCGCTCATGTTCCAGTCCCAGACGCCGTAGAAGGCCTGGGTCCCGCCCTGGTAGTGGGTCGCCGCCGAGTTGGTCACCGGAAATTTCTCACCGGTGCCGAAATACAGCATCAGCATGGTCGCGCCGGTCGGGCCGGTGACGAAGTCCGGCTGCACCAGCGTGGTGATCGGCTGTCCCGAGGGCGTGCTAAAGATCGGACCGGGACTCACGCCCCACTTGGAGGCCGAATCGCTGGTCAGATCGAAGCGCCAGACGTTGCCGTTGACATCGCCCGCATAGACGTAATCGGTGATGTGATCGCCGTCCATGTCGACCGGGTAGACATAAGCGATGCCATCGTTCTTGCCCGCCTGACCGGTGGACAGGTAGTAGGTGGTGATGGCCGCCGTCGAGGGATCCACCACCATGACATAGATGCCGGCGTCGCCGCTGGCGCTGTCGATGCCATTGCCGAAGATGATGCCCCAGTCGCCGTTGTGCAACCGCCGGATGACCGGCGTGCCGTAGGTGTCGCCCAGATCCTGGCCGCAGTTGCTGACATTGACGCAGCTGAGGTTCGCCGGCGTCCAGTCACCGATCACGAGGCTCGCCGCGTTCGACTCGGAAAACTTCGTCGGATCGGTGACGTCCAGCGCAAAGATCTCGGCGCCGCCCGGGCCGCTGTTGCTCGCCGGATCCTGGCCCTGGGTCGGCGTGTTCGCCTGGTAGTTCACCCCGCCTTCGCTGACGGTGGCGCCGGCGCCATAGGCCGTCGTGGACGAGTACGCCGTGGCGCACGCGGTGCCGGTCGCGCTGCACGCGCCCTGAGACGACCACGGCACCGCCGTATTGCCCGGTCCCACACCGCTCACCAGCCAGGTGTGCCAGGCGTTGCCGTAGTACAGGTCGCCGGTGCCCGGGCTCGCGTCCGCGTAGAAATTGTGGCCGTACTGGGGGTTGGAAAAGTCGATGCCGCTGTTGCTGGCGCTGTGGATGTACTGCAGCACGCTCTGCGGCATGTAGGCGAGCACCTCCTCGCCGGTGTTCGCCGTGCTGTCGTAGATCTGGCCGGTGCTGTCGAAGGCGCCCGCGGCAAAGCCGTGCAGCAGGCCGTCATTGGCGCCCACGTAGACGACGTTGAGGCGGGTGGCCTCGGCCGCGACGTACTGCGTATAGCTCTGACCGGAATTCTCCGGCATGGTGGCGGACGGATACAGCTTGTCTTGCCAGGTCCCCGGGGTCTCGTAGGCGGTGTAGATGGACTTCGACGGCGGGCCGACCCAGGCGGGGCTCGAGTCGACGATGTCCCCCAGCACCGAGTCGCGATCGCGGAACAGTCCGCTGCCGCTCGGGGTGATCTCGTTGGACCGGTCACCGCGCAGGTAATCGAGGCGCTCCGGGCCGACGGTGGTATCGTAGGTCAGCCCCGAGCTGCCCTGCACGGCGTCGAGGTCGTCCTGCTCGGTGGTGCTCAGGCTCGGCCACTCGAAGGCGACGCCCTGGGTGCCCCCCCAGGTGAGCATGACGCGCTTGCTCGGCGCCTCGGCGGATAGGGCGCCGGCCTGGCCGGTGGTCGGGCAGCTCGCCCCGGCGGCCACGCCGGTGAGCACGCAGGAGGCGTCCCAGTTCGCCGTCGGATCGATGGTGAGGTTGCCGGAGCTGTCCGTCAGCAACGAGTTGGCGGTGAGCCGTCCCGTCCAATCCTCGGGGTCGTAGTAGCTGAAATACACCTGCGAGCCGTTCTGCACCTGGGCGGACTGCTCCTGGTTGGCGGTCGAGGAGCTCGCGGCCTGGCTGGCGGGCGTCGCCTTGAAGCACAGCAGCTCATGAATGTTCGAGGCGCCACCGGTGGAGCCGGCGAAGCCGAAACGCACCGTGTCGGGCAGTGGGCCGTTGTCGGCGGTGATGTCGTGATTTGCGATGACGCCGATCCAGGAACCGCCGTTGTAGCTGTACCAGAGGCTGAGCAGGCCGTTTTCCGTGATCTGCAGACGGTAGGTGATCGGGTCGGCCTTCTGCCGGGAGTACCCGCCGCTCGAGTACTCGTTGGCGATCTTGTTCGCAATGACCGTGTAGGCGTTCGGAATGGCCTGGTAATCGAGTATGCCCGCCGTGTTCGCGGCATTGCCGAGGCTGGTCGCACCGGCTTTCGTCGGACTGGTGACGTCATCGTAGTTGTACAGCTCGCCGTTGTAGCAGGTGTTCCTGACCGCCACCATGGCATCGGTCGGATTGGAGGCGGTCACCTGGCCATAGCTGCCGTATTTCACGCACAGGCCGCTGCTGGAATCGTAACTGCCGCCATAGATCTGGCACGAGGTCGTGAGCGATGCGGGGTAGTAGGGCAGGGTCGAGCTGCCCGGATCGGTGCCGTATGCCGCGTTGAGCGCCGTCCAGTTGACGCTGCCGGCGCCGCGCAGTCCGATCCGGTTGGCGTATTGGCCACCGCCGCTTGCGGTGTTGTCGCCCATCGACTGCGGATTCGACACGCCGAGGGTATTGCTCGAGCCGTTGAGGAAGTTGCCGTATTCGTCGATGCCGAGGCCGATGTAGGCACCGATCATGCCGTGATAATCCCGGTTCGTGTTCGAGCAGCTGTACGCCAGGCTGCCGCCCCACGAGCCGATGTTCGGCTGCACGCTGCCGTCGATCAGGAAAAAGCTCATGCCGTCGGCGCCGTCGTTCTGATGGGCCGATCCGGAGCTTCCATTGCCTCCGGAGTCGCCCCGGTAGGTGACCGTCTTGAAGGTGATGTCCAGCCCCTGGCTGGTCGAGAAGCTGTCGGCGGAGATGATCGCGCCGTTCTGTCTGTGACCACCGCCGCCGTAGTAAGTGCCGCAGGCGGTAATGTTGGAATTCATGCAGCCGTTGGTGAAGCGCAGCGCCCCGTCGCCCACCGGATCGAGCGCGGTCGAGGAGCCGAAGGAGACGTGGCCGGTGGCGGTACCGTTGTAGCCGCCGTCGAGGACCTCGTTGGGATTTCCCTGATGCTGATAGTAAGCGCCATCGGCGGTGCAGCCCGGTGGGCTGCCGGGATCGGAGTCTGCGCTCGCCGTGCTCGCCGTCAGACACGCGCCATTGAAGAAATACCAGGAATTATCCGTCTGGGTGCCGGTGAAGTCTTCCGATACGTTGACGTTGGCGAGCGCCACGGCGCCATGCAGGCTGATGCACATGACGGCAAGCGCAAGGAGCCATAGCCTGTTGCGAAGCATCGGTGTTCTCCGTGCTCAGGGCCCGGGGGGCTTGGAGGTGTAGCGGATCTGGTAGGTGCTCTCGACCACCGCCACGGTGGCCTTGGCACCGCCGTATGACCAGGCGTCCACGCGGTAATCCACCGCGTTGGCGTTCGTGAGGTCGGTGCCGAGCAGCGAAACGTACGCGGTCGGATACTGCGCGAACACGTCATTCGGCTGGGGCGAGGCGCTGCCGGTGGCCGAGGGGGTGGTCGCAGCGAGGTCGTTGCCCGGATTGTAGGCGTAGCCCACCGACGGATCGGTGCCGATCACCCAGGGCACCTGCGAGACCTCGCCACCGCTCACCTGGGTCACGAGCGGCTTCGAGCAGATGACCAGCGAACTGGTCGCGCCCGGGTCGAGGCCGCAGTCGATCGGCACGCTGGTCACGGCGTTGTTCGACAGCCATTGCTCGGCATAGGTCTGCGCGGCCACCGCGCCCTGCAGCGCGTGCTGCTTGTCGAGCACGTTGCCGGCGATCATGTTCTCGATGCCGACGCTGCGAAACATGGCGAGCGCGAGCAGCGTCACGACGATCAGCAGCAGCAGTGTCGTGATCAGCACCATGCCGCGTTGTGCGCGGGCCGCGCCCGCCCGGAGGGTCCTGGTCATGGTCCGGTGCGCCCCATCAGATCGGCCACCAGGGTGAACAGCAGCACCTTGCTCTGTCCCGGCTCGGCGGCCAGCGGGTTGGTGAAGGTCAGCAGCAGCTTGACCGAAGTGACGGACGCCCAGTCCGCGGCGCTCATGCTGGCCGCCGGGACGTATTCGACCACGTTGTTGTCTGACCCGGACGTGCTGGAGCTGAGGCCGTACCAGATCTGCATGTCCTGGACGTCCTTGACCAGCTCGATCGGCCCGGAGGCGTCCCAGCTGATCTGGGTCGGATTGCCGGGGCTGGCTCTGCCCACCTCGCAGTACAGGCCGCCGCTGCTCGGCACGTACAGGTAGTTGATGTAGATCTGGTCGCTGCCGGTCTGGTTGCTGGTGCCGTCGCAGAGCGGAATACCGTCGTTATTGGCGGTCATGAAGCGCACGGCGAGCGAATCGGTGGTCAGCCCCGGGGTGGTGCTGCCGGTCGCCCCGGCGACACTGACCCCGTACACCGCGTCGCGCGCGTTGAAGTTCAGCTGATCGCCGTCGCTCGCCGTCACGTCCTGCTGCGGCAGGGCGGTGTCCTGGTTGATCGCGGTGGGATCCGGGTAGTAGCCGCCCTCGCGAACCAGCTCACTGAGCAGCGTGAGGGTAAAGCGCTCCTCGTCATCGATCTGCGCGAGCGCGCTGTTGTCGCTGTGCGACTGATGGACGCCCTGCTCGACGATCAGCACCCCGCCGATCAGGAACAGCGCGATGAGGATCGCGACCATGAGCTCGATGAGCGAATAGCCGGCCGCGTACCGGACGGCGAGCCGGCTGTCGCGGTGCGCGCTGCGCCCGGCACGGCTCATGGCTGCACCACCAGCTCATAGGTCTGCTTCTGGAAGGCGCTGGTGCCGGACGTCGACTGCGCCAGTGCCTGCGCCTTCTGCTCCACGCTGGTGGCGTTCACCGTGTTTTCATACCATTGCACGTCGATGATGCAGGCGACGACACCGCTCGGCGACGAGCAGCTCACGGTCGTGGTCGTGTCGGCGATCGGGCTCGTCACCTTGCCCGTGCCTCCCTGCGCCCACTCGGTCAGGTCATAGGCGGCCATCTGCACCGCGCTGCAGGGCGCGAGAGATCCGCCGAGCTCGCAGCTGTCCGCGCTGCTGCCGGTGCTCTGCAGCGCCCCGTTGATCGACATCGAGCTGCCCATGGCGGCATAGGCGGCGCTCACCGCCGTGGCCAGGGTGCCGTCGTTGGCCACCTGGACGTAGGGACTGGTGTTCGGGGTGAGCGTGACCTGCAGGTTGTTCGGCGCGCTGTCCCAGTAGTCCCGGTCGGCGTGCATGCTCGCCGCGAGGCTCTGCGCTTCGAGCGCGATGAGCGCGCGCTGGCGCGAGATGCCGGCGTTCGACAACACCAGGGCGTCCATCTTGGCGATGCCGAGCAGGCCCACGGAGATGATGATCAGCGCCACGAGCACCTCGACGAGGCTGAAGCCGCGCATGCGCATCGGCTGCGGACCGGGGTTGGGGCTCATGGGCAACTCGTCCCCGTCTCGGTATTGATCACGCCCGATTGCGACAGCATCAGACAGCGCGTGAAGTAAGACTTGCCGCTCGGGTCGGTCAGCGTCAGGGTCATGGAGGGGGCGCCCACATACGCAAATCCGTCGCGGTTGAACAGGACATAATTCAGAGTAGGGTTGCCGGTGCCCGCCGGCGCGCTGGCGGTGAATACGTCGCCGGCTTTGAGCGTCGGCTGAACCCGCAGGATCGTATCGTTGCTGCTGTCGAGCGCACCGTCGGCATTGAAATCGGTGAACACGATCCAGCCGCTCTGCCACGCATCGCTGCCCGGGGCGGCGCAGGTGTCCGGTGTCGTGGAGCTCTGCGCGCAGACCGAGATGCTCTGGCCCTCGCGCACCGCCTCGGAACGGGCATACTGCAGGTCGCCGATCAGCGCATCCATCTCGGTGGCGAGCCGGTTGGAGGTGGTCACGGAATAGTACGAGGGTATGCCGATCGCGAGCAGGATGGCGATCAGGATCATGACGACCACCAGCTCGATCAGCGTCACACCGCTCTGGCGCGCTGGGGGGGGCGTATGCACCCGGCATTGCCGTCTGATGATCAGTTTTCGCACGGTTGCGATTCTTGGCTCCCTGGACCCGCAAGGACTCTACCGGGACCGCCTCACGGTGTCCGCCGCCGGCTGACCGGCGGCACCGCGCGGCCGACGAGCGGCGCGGGCGGGCGGGCGGGGCGCCGGGCCCTGGGGACGGCCCGGCCGGCCGTGCGGTACCCGGACGGAGCGGTCTGCGCGGCCGTGCGCCGGCGGCAGATCCCGGCCGTCCGGACCGGTTGCGGGAGCTCCCCTGGTGAGGCTTGCACGGAGGGAAGCGGGTCGCCCGGCGGCCGCAGCGCGGCACGGCGCGCTGCCGAGCACGCACCGGCGGCTTGCGCGATAATGGGCCCGGATTCCACTGGAGGGCCGTTGCATGAACGCATTGCGCTGGCGATCGCTCGCATGCCTCGCGCTGATACTGGGCGCCCCCGTCGCGCTCGCCAATCGCTACAGCGACACGATCGCGCTGTTCAGGCATGCGGGCCAGACCGCGGAGTTCTTCAAAACCTGCTACGGCTACGCCGTCTTTCCCACGGTCGGCAAGGGCGGTTTCTTCATCGGCGCGGCCCACGGTGATGGGCGTGTCTACGAGCAGGGCCGCTACATCGGCAAGACGTCGATGACGCAGGTCAGCATCGGCTTTCAGCTGGGCGGCCAGGCCTACAGCGAGATGGTGTTCTTCCAGACCCCGGCGGCGCTGCAGCGCTTCCGGTCCGGCAAGTTCTCACTGAGTGCGGACGTGAACGCCGTGGCCCTCACGGCCTCCGCTTCGGCGAGCGCCGGCACGGCTGGCACGGAGGCCGGTGCCAGCGGCAACGCGTCGCACGCCACCGCGGTGGGGCATTACCAGAACGGCGTGGCGGTGTTCACGATCGCCAAAGGCGGCCTGATGTACCAGGCGGCAGTGGCCGGACAGAAGTTCTCGTTCACGCCGGCGCGCTGAACCGGGTCTGCGGGACGCACCTGGGCGGCGTCGGCCGTCGCGAGTCGCCAGTGCGTCGCTGCTCTGGCCGGGGGCAGGGGCGTCGAAAAGGACAGGGAACGACGCAGCGCTCGCCGGCAGTCCTGGCTCCACCCGGTCGCCTCACGCGGGCAAGACACGCACCGCGCGAGCGGGCACGCCATCCTCAGGATGCACCGGCTCGCGCCGTGCCCTGAACTGATATGGATCAATGCCGCCTGCGGATTCTTTGCGGAACGACGCAGACTGTGACGTCTTGCCGATTTCCCCGTGCCTGATCGGTCGAGAATTCCGCCGGACCCCAGCGTACGTTGCGGAAGGATAGAGATGATCAGAAGAGATTTCAGGTTGATGGCGGCGATGCTCGTGATGACGACCGCCGGTCTTTCGGGGTGCGCGACGGTTTCCCGGCCACGAGTCGTGGAAGCCCCAACCCCCGCATCGCTCAGCACCCTGAAGTCCTATCCGAACAACGGCTTCTCGGTCATTTCAACCGACGATCTGGGCCGGAAAATCTACCTGATCCCGAAAACCGACACGATATGGGCATATGGCTTCCTGATGCCATCGGGTCGTTATGCGATCTACAACGCCCGAGACATCCAATCGCTCGTCAGCCTCAATACCGGGTCGGCTGGCTGGTACGACGGCTACAATTCAGGCCACGTATGGGGGCCTATGGGCGGTACAGCCCGGATAACCCTGCGCGATGGCCGCACATTCGTCACCCCGTTGTCCAGCCTGCGCCTGTTCCAGTGCGCCAATACACACAACTGCGGTGCGCCGCGCCTGGATTCGGCGGGTTACATCGCGTTCGAGGCCGCATATGCGGACGCGCTCGGCAACCCCAGCCGCAGCGCAAACGGGGTGATTTATACGTCGTTTCCGTCGAGCAGCATGTATCCGTCGCCGGGGCTGAACAACTCGGGTAACAACACCCGCTCGGTGCGCATCCTGCCGAACATCGCGACTGTGCAGAACCGCTTCAAGCAGTTCCGCGCCGCGAGGCATCATGCCCGCCAGGACTGGCTGGCCGCGCGGCGCACGGCACAGAACGCCTTCCAGCGACGTCTCGAGGCCGACACTCGTCAGATGCGCCGCCACGTGAAAGTGGGCACCATCACTAACTGCGGGCCGGTCTTCGACGTGCGTCTGCCGATGGTCGGCGTTCAGACGGCCGACGGCATGCAGTTCATCGCGCTGAACAGCCTGTACTCTCCGGATGTCGGTTGCAGCTTCGACAACGGAGTCTATGCGGGACCGATATATCCGTCGCGTTGGTGAGCCCAGGCGGCGCAGAATGGCTGCGGCCGGCGTCTCGGAGCAGACTGGTCCTGCGACGGCTATGACACGCAGACCCGGTTTCGCCCACCGCGTTTGGCCTCATAGAGCGCTGCATCCGCGCGAGCCATCAGTTCATCCATGGACTCGCCCGGCCGGCCGAGCGCCAGGCCGAGGGATATCGTGACGGCGCCGACGGTTTCATCGGGGCCGCGGTGGATCCGTCCCCGCTCGACCGCGATGCGGATCTGTTCGGCGAGGCTATGCGCCCCCTGAAGCGGCGTCTGAGGCAGCAACAGCGCAAATTCCTCCCCGCCGATTCGTCCCGCCACATCCCGGCCCTTGATGTTCGCCCGCAACACATCGGCGATGCTGCGCAGCACCTGGTCCCCGAGCAGATGCCCGAAGGTGTCGTTGAGCTGCTTGAAGTGATCCACGTCGAGGAGCACCAGCACGCTGCCGTCCAGCCCCTGGTCCGATTCGCACAACGCCTGCGTCGAGCGCGCGAATCCGCGGCGGTTGCAGATGCCGCAGAGCGGATCAGTCAACGCTTCTGTGTGCGCATCCTTGAGCCGGGCGGTCAGCGACAGGACATCCTGGGTCCGCGCCTCGAGCTTCTCCGCCAGCACTCCGGTGGCCGCCTCCATGCGCAATGCCTCGCTGAGCAACCGGCGGATCACCTCCTGCACGACCGCTGCGCTGACGTAGGGCGTCAAATCGCTGCTGCTCTGTTGCAGCGCCTGCCTGAAGCGGCCGCTTTCATGGCTCACCGAGCCGACTTCCTGCGCCGTATCTTCCAGCAGGCCCTGCAGACGCTGTTGCAGGGTCTCGAGCACCGCCGCATCGCGCTCGGAAATGTGCCGGGCGTAAAGCTGGTAGGCGTCCTCCTCCGAGAGCGGATCACTCGCTTCGAGTCGGGCGGCGAGGGCAGCGCTCAAAGCCGGATTGAGGCCCGCCACGTGCTCGTACCACAGTGCGTAGCTCACCGGATGGTAGGCGGCGTTCTGGCGTACCATCAGAGGCAGGATCAGTCTCAGCAGCTCGGCACTTTGTTGCTTGTTCTCGAGATACCGCATGGATCGTTCGGACTGTGGATTACGACACCGGGCAGCCGGACCCAGACGGCAAAATGCCCATATGGCCCGCGGTCGTGGCCGAGCGGATTATACTGGACCGACCGTTCCAGTGCTACCGGCGAGGTGCACGCCGACACGCGATCCGAATCGCATCCCCATGCCGTTCGGGCCGGAAATCCCCGGCTCGTTTCGGACAACAGCACCACCAAGGCTCCCTGCAAGTTATCCCGACGCACGCCTGCGGTGAGCGGGTCGGAGAAATCGTCGCGATCAGAGCTGCCAAGCGAGCGAACGTTGGCGCCGGGCAGCCGGGAATTCGATGCCGGTAGACTTCCATGGTCTGTGTTCTTGTTCGCCAGATCCACATTTACGCCCAGGAACTCCCCGGGGTGTAGCCAGTGAAACATCGTCCAATAGTGCGCATAATATATATTATGTCAAATTATGGCACTAACTGGCGCGGCCTTATCTGACGCTCTGTCTTCGCACCACGTGCCTGGCGGACGATGGCTGTGTCGATGCGGAGTTCGCATCGAACCCATTCTACCTGCGCGCCTCGAGGGGCGCCGCCTGCGGGCTGGTCAAGACGCAGCGCCTGCCCGTACCCTTGCGCAGGCTCCGCTCACCACCGCCACGGAGACCTGCCCGGCAGACAGCCGGCTGCGGGCTGGTGTGCGCCACGTGTTTCTGCGGTGTACCGGCCGGTCAGATTTTCTGGAACACCAGGGTCGCATTGGCCCCCCCGAAGCCGAAACTGTTGGACATCACGGTCCGCACCTCGACCTCGCGCATCTGTCGCAGGATCGGGAATCCCGCCGCCGCCTCGTCGAGCTGATCGATATTCGCGGATGCGGCCAGAAATGCGCCTTTCAGCATCAGTAGACTGTAGATCGCCTCGTGCACACCCGCCGCACCGAGCGAATGACCCGACAGCGGTTTGGTCGAGGACAGCGGCGGAATACTGTCGCCGAAGACCTCTCGCAACGCATTGATCTCGACGATGTCGCCGAGGACAGTCGAGGTCCCATGCGTATTGACGTAGTCGATAGGCCCCTCGACGGTACCCAGTGCCTGGCGCATGCACCGGACCGCGCCCTCCCCGGAGGGAGCCACCATGTCGGCGCCGTCGCCCGTGGCGCCATACCCCACCAGTTCGGCGTAAATCGGTGCGCCGCGCGCTCGTGCGTGCTCGATTTCCTCCAGCACTAGAATACCAGCGCCGCCGGCGATGACGAAGCCGTCGCGCGTGGCGTCATACGTACGCGATGCTCGAGCGGGCGTGGCGTTGTACGCCGAGGACAGCGCACCCATCCCGTCGAACAACGCCG
>JAJYTX010000543.1 GCA_021792815.1 Pseudomonadota bacterium | reverse complement strand
TACGGTTCCGGGGGACCCAATGCGAGCTTCGCATTCCTGACCGCGTACTATATGCGGGCATTCGGAGCGCGCCGGGAAGACTTCGGCAAGCTGTGCATCGCGCAGCGGCAGAACGCGCTCAAGTATGCGCATGCGCTGTTCAGGAAGCCGCTGACCATGGATGAGTATCTCAATGCGAGGCTGGTTGCCGAGCCGCTGCGGCTCTTCGACTGTGTGATGCCGTGCGCGGGCGCCGAAGCGTTTCTGGTGATGAGCCGGACCCGTGCACAGGACCTCGGCTTGCCCTGCGTCGCGGTGCTCGGGACCCTGGAGCGGCACAATTCATTTCCCGAGGATCCGATCCAGACGCGCGGCGGCTGGGTGCTTGACCGCGAGGAGCTGTTCGCGCAGGCGGCAGTCACTCACCGCGACATCGATTTTCTGCAGACCTATGATGATTACCCGGTGATCAGCGCCATGCAGATCGAGGATCTCGGGTTTTGCGCCAAGGGAGAGGCACCACAGTTCATCCGCGACCATAGTCTGACCAGCGACGGAAGCTTTCCGGTCAACACTTCGGGCGGGCAGCTCTCGGTCGGTCAGGCGGGGGCGGCCGGCGGCTGTCTCGGCATGACGGAGGCGATCCGCCAGCTGACCGGTACGGCGCAGGGTACGGCGGTGCCCGACGCGCGCATCGGGCTCGTGAGCGGCTTCGGCATGATCAACTACGATCGCGGGCTGTGCTGCGGTGCGGCGATCCTGGCGGGGCCGAAGGCATGAGTGAGACGCACGGGCGGCGCAAGCGCAAGAACCCCGTTCTACGCACCCGCGTGCCCCTGCTGCCTCCTTCCGGGCGCAGCCGGGTCGCGCTGGCGCTCACCGCGGCCGCAGCCCTTGGCCGGTTCGAGCTGCAGGTCTGCAGCCAATGCGGAGCAGTCCAGTACCCGCCGCGTGAAGCCTGCCATCGGTGTCTCGGCCTAGAGCTCCGATGGCAGGCGCAGTCCGGCGAGGGCGAGCTGATCTCCGAGACCGTGCTGCATCACAGCCACGACGTTTACTTCCGGGACCGCGTGCCGTGGCGCCTGGGAATGGTGCGCCTGGATTGCGGTCCGACAGTGGTGACGCATCTGCACAGCGGCGTGGCGGCAGCTCCGTGCCGGGTGCGGATCGTGGCACGGCTCGACAAGGCGGGACAGGCGGCGCTGGTCGCGGTTCCCGATGCGCACACCAGCAGCGAAAGGGCAGCGGAGATGGCCGATGACGCTCAACTGCGGGAAATGACCTGCGATCCGCGGTACCGGAAAATCCTGGTGACCGACGGCAAGACGCCGCTCGGCCAGGCTCTGGCGAGGGCCTTGGTGTCAGCGGGCGCTGACATCGTGTGGCTGGGCTGCGCCGAGCCCTGGAAACGATCCCCGGGGCTCGAGGAACTGGCGCGGCTCGCTCCGGTGACGCTCGTGCCCCTCGATGTGACCAGCTCGGACTCCCTGCGCAGCCTCGGCGGGGAGCTCGGCGCCAAGGTGGATATCCTGGTCAATAACGCGGAAGTTCACCGGCCCTATGGCATCGCCGCGCGCTACGGAGTCGAGGCGGCCAGATCGGAGATGGACGTGAATTACTTCGGATTGCTGCGGCTTGCGCAGGAGTTCGGCCCCGTGATGCGCTCGCGCGCTGCGGACGGATCCTCGAGCGCCGCGGCCTGGGTGAATGTCCTGTCGGTGTACGCATTGTCGAACTTCCCCGCGCATGGCACGTACTCCGCCTCCAAGGCGGCGGCTCATTCCCTGGCGCAATGCCTGCGGGCGGAGATGCAGCCGGCGGGGATACGCGTGATGAACGTCTTCCCGGGGCCGGTCGATGACGAATGGAATCAGGAGTTGCCGCCGCCGAAACTGACTGCGCAGGCACTCGCAACGGCGATCGTGAAGGGGCTGCAGGCCGGGGTCGAGGATCTGTTTCCGGGGGATGTGGCGCAGGAGTGGCTCGCGCGTTGGCGCGAGAACCCCAAAGTGCTCGAACGAGAGCTCGCGACGAGTCGCTGAGCGTGGGAGAACCGGCATGAATGACCGATTCGCGTTGGTGACCGGCGCGAGCTCCGGAATCGGCGCCGCCACCGGCAGAGCATTTGTGGATGCCGGTTATGACGTCGTGTGTCTCTCCCGGGGGCGTTTCGAATCCAACTCGCCGCGCGTGCACAACGTCGAGGTCGATCTGTGTGATGCCGCTGCGACGCGTCAGGCGGCGCTCGAAGTCGCGCGGCGGTTCCCGATCACCACGGTCGTGCACAACGCCGGAGCGATTCGCGAAAAGCCGCTGGAAGAGGTGACGCTCGATGATCTCGAAGCGCTCACCCGGCTGCATGTCGCGGCGGCGATTTCACTGGTTCAGGCGACACTGCCGGGCATGAAGCAGCGGAAATTCGGCCGTATCGTGCTGGTCTCGACCCGGGCGGTGCTCGGGCTCGCGAAGCGGACCGTGTATTCGGCCACCAAGGCGGGCCTTCTCGGGCTGACGAGGACAT
>JAJYTX010000020.1 GCA_021792815.1 Pseudomonadota bacterium | reverse complement strand
GGCGGATGAACAACTCCTCGAGTGTCGCGGCGCCATGCCGCACCGGCAGCTCCCGTGGATTGCCCTCGAGCAGGATCCGTCCCCGCGACAGGAACAGCACCCGGTCGCAGACTGCTTCGACTTCGTACATGTTGTGGGAGGTCCAGAGAATCCCGCAGCCGCCCTCGGCCGCCAGCCGGTGGATCCGCGCGCGCACGGTGCGCGCCGCCGAGGGGTCGAGCGAGGCGGTCGGTTCGTCGAGCAGCAGCAGCCGTGGCCGGTTGAGCACCGCCTTCGCGAGCGCGACCCGGGTTTGCTCGCCCGAGGAAAGCACGCCGCACTTGGTGTGCCTCAGGCGTCCGAGGTCGAACTGTTCGAGCAGCTCGCCGACGCGCGCTGAGAGCTGCTCGATGCCGTACACGAGCCCGAAGAACCGCAGGTTCTGCTCGACGGTGAGATTGCCGGGCAGGGACGCGTAGACGGCCGAGAAGTTCGCCTGGGCCAGGGCGCGGGCCCGGTGCCGCGCCAGATCGACTCCGGCGATCCGGATGCGGCCCGCGGTGGGACTCAGCACCCCGAGGATCATGTTGATGGTGGTCGTCTTCCCGGCGCCGTTGGGACCGAGAAGGCCGACCACCTCGCGGCGGCCCACCTCGAATGAAACCTGATCGACCGCCAGCGTTTCCGGATAGCTTTTGCGCAGACCCGTCACGCTGAGGACGATGTCCGGGTCGGCGCCGGCCTCGGTTCCGTGGGCAACGCCGGCCGGATGCCGCAGCAGACGGGCTGGAAGGAGACGCATCGTCGGCCGACGGCGAGCCCGGTCTCAGCCCGCCGCCTTCTTCACGAGCGCGACGATCCTGGCCTCCTCGGCGGCCGTCAGTTCCGTCAGCGCAAAGCGGGTCGGCCACATGCGCCCTTCGTCGAGGTTCGCCCGGTCGCTGAAACCGAGCGTGGCGTACCGGGTCTTGAACTTCTGTGCGCTCTGGAAGAAACAGACCACGTGGCCGTCCTTGGCATACGCGGGCATCCCGTACCAGGTCCTCGGGGAAAGAGCCGGAGCATGGGCTTTGATGAGGGCGTGCAGACGCTCCCCCATGGCGCGCTCCTGCTGCGGCAGCGCGGCGAGCTTGGCGAGCACGACGCTCTCGCCATCTGCCGCACGCGGGCCGCGGCCGGCCTGCGCCTCGAGTTCCCGCAGCCGCTCACTCATCGCGGTCCGTTCCTCGTCGGTAAACCCCTTGGACTTCCTGGCGGACGCGGCGGCTTTCCTCGGTGACTTGTGCATGGGGCTGCGGGCGGCTTTCATGGCACTTGGGTTTCCGATCGGGGGACTCAACATCGAGCTGCCTGTCGTACCGGGGATTGCATCGCCGTCATTCGCAACGCGAGGCGCCGGCCAATGTGCCCGGCGAGGGATACGGCCCGTTCCGGGCGTTGCGATGACTCGGCGCTCATGATCTTGTAGATTATCCCTCATTCACCCTGCCTGGGGGAGACAGTCATGCCCTGGTCCCGCCCTGCGCGACTGCAGCATGTCGCCGGCATCGGGGTCGACCGCATGGGGGCGCTCGCCGATGCCTCCGGCCGGGACTTCCTCAGGCTCGAAAACCTCGACGTCGACATTCCACCGGATGCGGCTGCCCTCGCCGCGACACGTGATGCCGTCGCCGTCGATGCCGATAACAGCTACCTGCCCTTCGTCGGACAGACCCGCTTGAGGGAGCAGGTGGCACAGCATGTCTCCAGGCTCTCGGGCGTGGCCTACTCTGCCAGCCAGTGCGTCATCTCGGCCGGCGGATTGTCCGGCATCCTCAACGTGCTGCTGGCAACCCTCGAGGTCGGCGATGAGGTCATCGTCACCGATCCGACGTATGCGGGCCTGGTGAACCGGGTGCGCCTCGCCGGCGGCGTTCCCCGTTTCGTGCCCTTCCGGTTCACACCGGCAGAACCGTGGCGGCTCGACCGTACGGCTCTGCAGGCGGCCGTCGGTCCCAAGACCCGCGCGATGCTGCTGATGTCGCCCTCGATGCCATCGGGGGGCATGCTCGAGGCGGCGGACTGGTCGGCGGTCGCCTCGCTGTGTCGCGAGCATGACCTGCTGCTGATCCTCGATGCCGCCATGGAACGGCTGGTCTTTGACGGGCGGCGCGTTTTCCACCCGGCGGGACTGCCGGGGATGGCCGAGCGCACGATCACCGTCGGCTCATCGGCCAAGGAGCTGCGCATGATCGGCTGGCGCGTCGGTTGGATCGTCGCGCCGCAGACCCTGTTGCCTGATCTGGTCGCGGTGTCGTTGGCCAATGTCGTCGTGCCGGTCGGCATTGCCCAGGACGCCGTGGCGGTGGCCCTGGAGCATTCCCAGCAGACGATGGCCGGTTACGTCGCGCAGCTGCAGGAGAGACGCGATGTCCTGATGGAAGAACTGGCGGGCCTGCCGTTCGGCACGCCGGCGGGCGGTTGGTCCATGCTGCTGCGGGTATCGGACTACGGCATCGACGGGGCAACCCTGGCGCAGCGCCTGCTGCAGCAGGGCATCTGCGCGACCGCGATGGACGGTTGGGGCGAGACCCATGGCGGGCAATATATCCGCTTCGTGTTTTCGAATGAGCCGGTGGCCCGGCTGCGGGGCGTGGGCCGGCGGGTCCGCGCAGCCCTGGAAGATCGTCGATGAGTCACGTCGCCGTATTGGGCATCTCCGGTCGCGTCGGATCGCGCATCGCCGCAGAGCTGTTGCGACGCGGCCATGCGGTCACGGGCATCGCCCGCAGCGTGGGCACGGTGCCGCCCCGTCCGGGCCTGGTCGTGAAGGCCGCGGATGCCACTCAGCCGGAAGCGGTTGCGGCCATTCTGCGCGGGCATGATGCACTCATCAGCGCGATGCGCTTCGTCGGCGGGATCACCGGACCTGCGCTGATCGCGGCCGCAAAGCACGCGGGCATCCAACGCGTGCTCGTCGTCGGCGGCGCCGGCAGTCTGTTGATCGCTCCGGGCGTGGCGCTCATCGACAGCCCGGACTTCCCGGCAGCCTACCAGGCAGAGGCCGCAGCGGGACGCTCCTTTCTCGAAGCGCTGCGCACCGAGCCGCTGCTCGACTGGACCTTCCTTTCCCCTTCGGCGCTGCTCGAGCCCGGAGCGCGCACCGGCCGGTTCCGTCTGGGCGCGGACGAACTGCTGGTCGATGTGCAGGGCAAAAGCCACATCTCGATGGAAGATTACGCGGTCGCGCTCGTCGACGAGCTGGAGCATCCCAGACACCTCCGCCGGCGCTTCACGGTAGGCTATTGAGCAGCCTCGCGGCGCGGCGCGCCGTTCGCACCGCCCGCGCAGCCGCTGAGGCGCCGTCGAAAGATGTCTGCCGTGCAGCCCGGCCCGGCTCAGTTCGGCGCCTGGGACAGTCCGAAGCCCAGACCGCGGTAGCGATCGGGATTCGTGCGCCGCAGGTACCAGCCCCGCAGCGCGCCGAGACAGGCCGCGGCGGGCACAGTGGCCGGCAGCAGGATGCGCATCACTCCGGTCGAGCCGGTCAGCACATCGAAGTGCAGGATCGCCAAGACCAGCACGATGAGCAGCGCCGCGGCGGCCACGAGCGGCGCGACCCGCGTACGCAGCAGCGAACCGCCACGACGGGCGAAGAAACCCGGCACCGAGAGCGAGGCGAGCGCCATGAGCGCGATGACCCCCAGCGTTCCGACGTTCGTGAGCCAGGAGAACAGCGTGAGCACCGGGTCAGCGCCAGCGATGGCGAACAGTGACACCAGCACCGCGGCGATGACGGTCTGGGTCAGCGAGCCGACGTGGGGACTGGCGTGGCGCACATGGGTGTGGCCGAGCCCGGTCGGCAGCAGTCCCTCGCGGCCGAGAGCGTAAAAATACCGGGCTGCAGCATTGTGAAAGGCCAGCAGACCCGCAAACACGCTGGTGACGAACAGCACGCTCATGATCGCCGAGAGCCAGTGGCCGACGTACTGGTCGGCCATGCCGAACAGGAATCTCGTCGGATCGGGCAGCGCGCGCAGGTGCGGCAGCAGCTGGCTCGCCCCCGCTCCCACGACCAGACACCAGAGTGAGAACGCGTAGAAGCCCCCGATCAGCAGCACCGAGAGATACGTGGCCCGGGGGATCGTACGCTCGGGATCGCGCGCCTCTTCGCCATAGATGGTGGTGGCTTCGAAGCCCATGAAACCGGCGAAACAGAACAGAATCGCGATCGCCGGCGAGCCGCTCAGCGCCACCGCCGGGGTGAACGAGACCAGCGTGATGCCATCGGCGCCGCCATGACGGAGAATCGCGATGTCCAGGGTGAGCACCGCAAGATACTCTCCAATCACCAGGAAAGAGAGGATCTTCGCCGACAGATCGACCTGTCGATAGCCGAGGACGGCCACCGTCGCGACGGCCAGCAGGGCGTAGAGGTACCAGGGCAAATGGATTCCGGCATACTGCAGCAGCAGCATGTGGGCAGCGGTGCCGAACATCCCGTAGATGCCGACCTGCATGGCGTTGTAGGCCACCACCGCCACCATCGCGGCGGCGCCACCGGCCAACCCGCCCAGGCCGCGCGCGGCAAAGGCATAGAAACCGCCCGCCGTCACCACGTGCCGGGCCATCGCCGTATACCCGATGGCGAACACCAGCAGAATGGCCACGCAGCCGAGCAGCATCGCCGGCATGCCGGCACCATCGCCGAGCAGCATCCCGACCGGGAATCCCCCCGCGATGGCGACCAAGGGTCCTGCGGCGGAGACGACAAAAAAAGTGACGGCCCCGACACCGATCGCGCCTGCGCGCAGGCGATGACCGGTGCTGGCGTGTTCAGCAGCTTGCATAGAGGGTGCCGAGTCGATCCAAAGTGATGAAGCATGACGCGTCGGGCCGCATGGGTTTTGCGGATTGCGCCAAAAAATTTGTCAACTGCGCCAAAGATTTTGCAGGCTCAGTCTCTTTTCGAATTTCAAATCGAATGAGACTTTCGGCGATAACTCCGAGGTGCCGTGCCGGTCCAGGTCTTGAAGGCGCGGCTGAGCACTGCAGTATCGGCGTATCCCAGACTGTGCGCCACCGTGGTCACCTGGCGTCTGGGATCGGCCAGCATGGCTTCGGCACGGCTGCGGCGACATGCCCGGATGAGAACCCGCAGGGAAGTGCCCTCGCACTCCAGGCGCCGCTGCAGGGTGCGTGCCGACAGACCGAGGGCCGCCGCGATGTCCGGCGCACGGATCGGCTGATAGCCCAGGCGGTTGCGGATCAGGCGGGTGACACGCTCGCTCAGACGCTCCGGCCCCTGATCCGGACGCTCCAGCCTCTGCAGCAGGTGCTCGACGTGAGGCGCCAGCCCGTGGTAAGTGCCCGCGGTGGGCAGATCGAGATCGCAGCGATCGACCAGGATCCGGTTGGACGTGCAGCCGAATTCCACCGGGCATCGGAACGCGCGCTGGTAGAGCCGGCGCGCCGCCGAGGTGTCCAGGCCTTCGGGGGCGGCGTGCTCGAACTGGATACCGAGCGGAGACCATTGTCGGGCGAGCGTTGCCCGGAACAGCCGGCACACCAGCGCGAGGGTGAACTCCGTATCCTGGCGCCTGGGCAGGATGGTGTCGTCGGAGATCTGATAGACGCACTCCCACACGTCGCCCTTGGAAACCACCTCGGTAATGGTTCCGCTCTGCCAGGTGCGCGAGTACCGCGCCCAGGCGCACAGCGCCTTGCCGAGGGTGCCGGCCGCCAGAATGACGATGCCGAGGGGACCGAACTGCTCGATCCCGACCTCCTGGCCGAGCCTTAACCCGAAGAATGGATCGCGCGCCAATTGCGCCGCATTTTCGAAGACCGCGACGTACTGGCGAAGGTCCTGCTCCGAATAGGGATCGGCGAGCTCGCCCGGCTGGATGTGTCCTTCGAGCAGCTGATCGATCGGAAGATTGCGGCTCGCCAGCCCATCAAGGATCAGGGAGAGCACGCTCGCGCGAATCGTCGCGTTGCCCGTTGCAGAAAAACCAATGGAATCCGACATCTATGTTTTGGATGACGAGATGTCACATAATATCAAATAATTGACGCATTATGCAATACGTTTATCCTCGTGGAGTAGTGAAGATAACGAGCCGAGTAAATTGATCTGGTCAATGACATTGGGATGTAGGCCAGAACGAGCCGAGCGATGGGATCGCCGCTTCCGTTGCCTCGATGGTATGGCAGGCGGGAGCCGGCACCACCCGGTCCGGGCATGCTCAGACACGGCCCGTCTGCCGCGATCAGCGGCAGGCCGGGCAATCACCCGGGTACACGCCCCACCCGCGGGTTCAGCCACCCGGGCGCGGCCCGCTGAGACACCGGCGCCCGCCACGCCGAAAGGGGCAGCGGCCACGGTGTTTTTCCGGGATCGCCTGCGCGGCGTGTCACATGGGATTGTTACTTGCCAATACGCGGGGGCGAGAGGACGATCACGACTGGGTTTCATTCTCCATACGCCCTTCCGGCCATGTCGACGACCAACGGGTTGACCACGCCGCGCCTCGCCGAAGAGATGATCTTCTCGAGGATGCGATGCATGCCGATCGAGGCTCTGCCGCTCAGCGAATGCGTCGGCGGCACGTTGCGGGAGAAGGTGTGCGCGGAACGCGATCAACCACCGTTCGACCGCGTGGCGATGGACGGCATCGCCGGCGACAGCGACACCTGGCGCCGCGGCGAGCGGCGCCTGAAACTTCAGGGCGTGCAGGCGGCCGGCGCACCGCAGGGCACGCTCGCTCGCACGGACCACGCCATCGAGGTCATGACCGGCGCGATCCTGCCGGTCGGCTGCGATTGCGTGGTGCCGGTCGAGCAGATCGACATTGCCGACGGTTACGCCACGATCCGGTCTTCGGCGGACCTGACGCCGTATCACAATGTCCACCGGCGTGGCAGCGATGCCCGGCAGGGCTCGCTGCTGCTCGATTCCGGCACCCGGCTGCGGGCACCGGAAATCGCGGTCGCCGCCTCGGCGGGCCTGGCGCAGGTGTGCGTCAGCCGCCAGCCGTCCATCGCCGTCATCTCGACCGGCGATGAGCTGGTCGAGCCCGGCGAGCCGATCGCGGACTTTCAGGTGCGTCGCTCGAATGCGTACGCGATCGCCGCGGCGCTCGTGCAGCGCGGGCTGACCCGCGTCGCCCAGGATCACATCCGCGACGACGAGGCGAAGCTCGCCGAGCGCCTCGCATTGCACCTGAGCACCCACGACATGCTGGTGCTGAGCGGCGGCGTCTCGATGGGACGATTCGATCTCGTGCCGAAGATTCTGAAACAGCTCGGCGTCGAGCAGGTGTTTCACCGGATCGCGCAGCGCCCCGGCGCGCCGATGTGGTTCGGCATCGGACCCGCGGGCCAGGCGGTGTTCGGCCTGCCGGGAAACCCGGTCTCGACGCTCATCTGCCTGGTCCGTTACGTGATGCCGGCGATCGAGTTTTCCATGGGAGCCCGGCGCAGCGCGCCGGAGCGCCTGGCCCTCGCCGCGCCGGTCATCGTGCACGGTCCACGCGCTTACTTCCTGCCGGTCTGCATCGAACACGACGAGTCCGGCCGACCCTGGATCCGGCCGCGGCCGACGAACGGCTCCGGAGACTTCCTGGGCCTCACCGAAACCGAGGGGTTCGTCGAACTGCCGCCGGGCCCGAACACCTGTCCGCAGGGCTTCGTCGCCACAGTCTACCGCTGGTAATCAGACCGATCATGAGCAACAACGTACATCCCATTGGCGGGCAGCTGCAGCCGCTCGACCGGCTCGGACGACCGTTGCGCGATCTGCGCATCTCGGTGATGGACCGATGCAATTTCCGCTGCCGGTACTGCATGCCGAAGGACGCCTATCACGACGGCTACCGGTTCCTGGAGTCACAGAAGCGCCTGTCGTTCCCGGAGATCGTGCGCGTCTCCCGGCTGTTCGCCAGCCTCGGGGTCCGCAAGCTGCGTCTCACCGGCGGCGAGCCGCTGCTGCGGGCCAATCTCGGCGACCTGATCGGCGATCTGTCTTCGATCAACGGCATCGAGGACATCGCGTTGACGACCAATGGCGTGCTGCTGAGCCAGCACGCGGCCGATCTGTATGCGAACGGCCTGAGGCGCGTGACCGTCAGCCTCGACTCGCTCGACGCGCAGACATTCGAGCGCATGAATGGCGGTTTCGGTGCGCTCGAGGAGGTCATGGCGGGCATCGAGGCGGCGATCACCGCCGGACTGACCCCGGTCAAGATCAACACCGTGGTCATCCGCGGCGTGAACGACCACAACGTGCTCGACCTGCTGGAGCGGTTTCGCGCTCAGCCGGTGATCGTGCGGTTCGTCGAATTCATGGACGTCGGCAACCGCAACGCCTGGCGCCCCGAAATGGTCGTGCCGTCCCACGAGCTCGTTGCACGGGTGAACGCGCGCTGGCCGATCCGGCCGCTGTCCGAGAACTATCACGGTGAGGTCGCCAGACGCTGGGCGTTCGCCGACGGGGCCGGCGAGATCGGCTTCGTCTCATCGGTCTCGCAGCCGTTCTGCAGCGGCTGCAACCGCGCGCGGCTGTCCTCCGAAGGCAGGCTCTACACCTGCCTGTTCGCGACCGAAGGCCTCGATCTGCGCGCCGCGCTGCGCGGCGGCATCGACGATACGGAGCTGCTGCGCATGATTCGCGACGCCTGGACCGGCCGTGCGGACCGCTACAGCGAGCTGCGCGGACGGCTGCGAAGCAACGAGCCGGAACACCGCAAGATAGAAATGTACTACATCGGCGGCTGAGGGCGGGTTCGGCGGCCGCCCGGCGCTGCCGACGACCCGCGGGGCGTCCCCGGGTGCGCAGCGCGCGCCTCCCCGGGCCGAGGCGCCGTCACTGCGGCTTTCGCCCGAGCGTCGGCAGCCCAGCCGGCGGCCATCGGTCATGCGGCGACCCATCCGGCACGGGACGACCCTCGAGCCTGTCCCATGCCCGCGCGTCCTCCCGGCACGCCTGTCTGTTCGCCCGTGTCCCGGCCAGGCGGTGCACGCACCGGAATGCACCGGCCATGCTGCCGGCCGCGACGGAATCCTAGCTCGGATTCCCGAGAGTCACCCGCGCGCGGCGCGAACAGCCGAGAGCGCCGGCCAGCGTCGCCAGCAATGCGAGCAGCGGCGTCAGGATGCTGGCGAACGCCAGACCCGGCAGACCAAGCGCATCCAACGCCAGTCCACCCAGACCGGGTCCGACCGCGGTGCCAATCATGAAGAAAGCGGAACTCACGGACACCAGCTTGCCGCTCGGATCGGACTTCAGAAGTAAAGACAGATAGAACGGCACGAGAACGAGCAGAAAGAACGGCAGGAATATGACGCCGGTCATGAAGGCGCCGGCGCCGGGAAACGCAGTGATCAGAGCGGCGCACACCAGCAGAGCAGTTATTCCCAGCGACATCGCGAGGATCCAGGACGAACGCCTGCGCAACAGCCGTTCAGCGAGAACCGGACCGGCCAGATTGACGAATGCGCCGACCGAGAGCGCTTTTGAATAGGTCGCCAGCGAAACACCGGCTCGCGACGCTTCGGCGCCGATGAACGGCCATATGATGTTCATCGAAATGAACAACAGAGTCGGCGCAATGAGAAGCAGTACCCCTGCCGCCTGCATCCTGAATTCATGGTGTACCGGGCCGGCACCGGTTTGAGCGGCCCTCGGTTGCAATTTCCACAGCGAAATCAGCGCCACCGCACCCGCGCCCGCGCAAAACAGGAACGGCGCGCCACCCCCCCACGAGCTCAGCAGGCGTGGAGCTGCCGCAAAGAACACTACGGCACAACCCATCATGACGAACAGCTGGCCGGTAAACACCCGGGTCGGGGCACCGGAAACCGCAGCCCGTCCGTTTACCTCGGCAAGCAGGAACCCGTTGGCGATGCCGGCAATGATCAGCGCCACTGTGAACAGCCCGATCGAATCGGCCATCGCGGTCAGCACATTGAAGCCAATGCTTGCCGCCAGGCCGATCGCCAACGGCATGCGGGTAGTCCCGGGAGAACCGAACGCGGCCGAAAGAATGGTCGCAACCGCAATCGCGCCGAGCTCGAAGGAGCCGATCAGTCCGACGTCCGAGGCCGGAACTCCATACCGGGATGACGCCGCGCTCACCCACACAGGCAGGTAGGTGGCGCTCATGAACCCCACGGCGTAGATGATCATGAGCGGAAATATTCCAACGAGCGACGGTGATTCACCGCCACGTGGGCCGTCCGCCGTGATTCTGCTTGCAACCATGTAGCTTGCCCGACGTCCTGAAGTCCGCAACGCTGACCAAGAGGCGAACGCGAGCCGCGCCCATCGCGCCGCGATGCGCTCTCGTGGCATCTCTACGACCATGATGCCACTACGCCGTCCGGCATGCCCGCTGTGAAGCGAACTCCGCTCCATGCCCTCGGCCGCACGCGCCCGCCGAGCCGTGCCTACGACCTGCGCGGCCCACGGCACTCTTCGGCGGCAGGTTGTTGCTGCCGACCCGCTGCAGCGCAAAAGCGCACACCGGCTTCGGCCCCGGCGCGCTGCAGGTTCCACCACCTGGGGCCACGGTCCCCGCAGGCAGACCGCCGCAGCCACATGATTCACCCTGGGGTCGAGACTGTCTCTTCGGGCGCACTCAGCGCACAGTCCAGGCGACACCTCGGACCGAGCACCCATACCGGGCGGGCCTCGGGAGTTTTGCCCAGCTGTCCTCCTACGGCTCTGCCTGCCAGCGCCGGCACGACCCGCCTCATCCGGACACGGCCGGCCTCACGGACGGCTGACCACCGCCTCAAAATGCCGGCACTGCTGCCGCCTTCGTGACGATGGCGCGCGCCGCCTCGGCAGAGATCAATCGACGCCGGACATCCTCCCGGGCCGCCCGCTCCACCTCCGCAACATACGCCTGGTGCGTACCGTACAGCGCTTTCAGCTTCGCAACCGTGAAGGGCACTTCGTACCCGAGCAGCCAGCACTCCCCCGGAGCGATGCCATAGGTTGCGGCGGGAACCATCAGACCCGGCAAACGCAGTCCGCCGACAGCATTTCCATTGCGATCGAGCTTCGGCTGTCCGTCCGGACGCGTCGCGATGAACGGTGTTCGCGGCGGAGCGACACCATCGTTCACCCACCGGTACATGTTCAGAAATGCCTCGGCGAGAACATAATTGAGGGGCAGCGTGTCCGGCTGCGCGCCTCGCGGGAACCGTGCCTGGCACCGCATCATGGCGCCGCCTTTCGGCAATCCGGCAGCTTGCCGCAGCTTGATCGGCCGCGGCGGTGTGGCATGCGGAAGAATCACCGGCGACGCGTTCGCATGCGATGCACCCGCGACCTCGTACAGCCTGTAACGATCGTTCGGGGCGTCGCTGTCCTGCCGGCGATTCTCGAGCCCCCCATAACTGTTGAACTCGCTCTGCGTATTGACGCGGATCACCGGCACGTCAAGCGGCCTGACGTACATCGCGCTGGCGAACGGCAGATAGCCGCTGAAGATCGGCGCGCCGTTGCCCAGCCTCGCGCCATCGTGATAGTAGTCCGCGAACGTCGCCGTCGCGACCCCGGTGTAGGAATACCCGGTGAGGAACAGATTCCGCACCCGGTAGCCCGCCAACGGACTGCGCGGCGAATCGCTGCGGATCAGCGCGCCGACCTGCGCGACCATTCCCCAGATCTGAGTCGGATCGACCGCATGCAGACTGCCGTAACGCGCCGGATCAGCCTGACGCAGGCCGCGAAACGTCAGCGGATGCTGGACTACCACGTAAGCATCACCATGGGCAATGAAGAAGCCATTCAGCATCCGCCAGACTATGGCGATTCCGCCCGCCGCGGGATGGGTAATCTCCATGACCACGTTGCCGCTGAACCTCCGCGGATCACGCGGCTTGTATACGATGATTCGCGTGGTGTACGGCGCATCGCGCCGTCTCAACTTCGGCACGTAGCTCGTCTGCCGGGCCAACTCCCTGGTGTTCACACCGGCGCTCATGCTCATGACGCGTGAGTCCGCCATGGTGAGCGGCTGGTATACATTGGCGTAGCCGCTCACCAGATACTCGCTGGCGGAATATCCCAGCTTCGCGACCCCCCAGACGCGGATTCCCTCCCTGACGGGATTGGCAAGCGGCCCCTTCAGCGTCGGCAATGGAATCGATGCGGCAAAGCATGGCGGCACGATCATGCCCCACAATACCAATGCGCCGGACAGGGTAACGGCGCGCAGACCGGCCAGCCATGAGTGCGTGCGGATCATGACGTGTCTCTTCATAGCCCTACAACGCCTTCTGCACCTGAAGCGAAATCAGACGACCGATCGGATTCGCCACATTCGGATCGAATCCGCCGCCGCCGTTCGGACTGATGGGTATGTCGACATACGGCGGCTGCGTATTGGCCAGGTTCAGGATGTGCAGCGACAGATGCAGCCTGTTCGCCCAGCGCGCGTCCGGAAACTGTGCTCCGAAGTCATACATGACGCTGAGGTCGAGCGTGGTATAGGACGCGACGGACTGGGCCGGTGTCGCCTCGGTATTGGTATACGAGTTCACGAAATTGACGAACAACTGACCGTCCCACGGGCCCTTGGCCCAGCCGAGATTACCCCGCAGGCGCAGCGCCGGAGGAAAGCCGATGACGTTGCGCTCGTCGAACGTTCGTCCGGTCGGCGTAAAGCGTACCGCGTACTTGGTAAACCAGCTGCCAGTCAGACCCACGCTCCACGTGCCCGTGCGTGCCGTCGGCAGGACATATTGCCCCTGCAGATCGAAGCCGGCGGCGCGAGTCCGTCCCAGATTGAGCTCCGTGCCGTTCACGAACACGCTAGGATTGGCGAGAACGGGACCGAACACCGGCAGCTTGTCCGGTCCCAGCACGTATTGATTCACGAGCGAGGCGCATGCCGCCGACGGACACCGCGTGATGAGCGCCCCCAGTTCGTTCGCCTGCTGCAGGATCGTGAGATCGGAAAGATAACTCGCGATCTGGTCCTTGTAGTCGATGTTGAAGAAATCCACGTTCAACCGTGCACGGGGGTTCGGCTGATATTTGACGCCGAGCGTGTAGGTCGTGGCCTTCTCGGGCTTCAAGTGGAGGTTGCCGCCCGCCAGTGTATATCCGACCGACGTCCCGGACGGTGACAACGGATCGGAATACGTTTGTACGAACACACCTTGAACCGGCCCGACGAGCTCGGTGAGCAGCGGCGCCCGGAAGGAGGTTCCGAAGGTCCCGTGGAAACTGACCGACCGGACGGGAGCCCATTCGATGGCGATTTTCGGATTGGTCGTAGTGCCGAAGTCGCTGTAGTCCTCGAACCTGGCCGCCACATCGAGATCCAGTCGCTGCGCGCCGGCGATGGCGTTGTCCGGCCCGAAGAACGGAAACATCATCTCGCCAAACGCGGCTTCCGAGTGCCGGTGAAGCTCCATGTAAAGACCCCTCTGAGCGCCCGGCGGACCGGTGGTGATGCCGTCTGTCAGGTCGTCGTGTTCCCACTGGCCTCCGATTGCCGCATGCACTTCGCCACCCCACATGTGAAACACCGGGCCATTGAACCGGGCTTCCATTACCTGCATGCCCTGGAAGCCGGGGGCCAGAAACTCACTGTTATAGATGCCGTGAATCAGGGACGGAGAGTTCGCCCCCCCGAACACGTTGAGTGCCGTAGCCGGTGAACCGCTGGCGAGAGCGGCGGCAAGGGCGCCGTTATTGACTCCGTCGCTGCTGAGCGATTGATCATGATCACGGCCAGCCGTGCCGTCGACGGACAGTGTCCAACGATGGCCCAGCTTGAATTTCAAGCCGAGCGTCCCCTGGTAATTCACCGAGAATCCGCTCGAGACGGCGCTCTCGTTCGAGCCGAACGAGTAGTCGACCTGTTCGCAGCTCGGCGCGCCGGGCGCCGGCGAGCAGGGACCGAGCACGGCGCCCGGCGGCGCGACGAAGAAGGCATTGGTGGTCGGCACCTGGAAGGGCCCCGATGGCGGCACCCCGACGTTCATGAAGGTGCGACGCGAATAGGTCGCATCGGCGTGCATCGATATGTCCGCGTTGATTTTCTGGTCGAACGTCAACGCGACGTCGTTGTGCTCCTCCTCCGGCAACAGATTCTCGTGCTTCGCGAGATCGCACAGGTTGACGGTGCCCGGAACGAGTTGTCCGGCCGTTGCCGGCGTCACCCCGCCCGGTGGAATGGCATACGTCGTTCCGCCCACCACGATATTGCCCGGATTGCATTGCGGCACATCGTAGTTGTGTCCTCCGAGGGCAGTCTGGTCCGACTGGAAAAAACTTCTGTGCTCGCCGTTCAAGGCAGTATGAAAGTCATTCTCGTAGCCGATGCTGATCTGCCCGCTTCCCCAGTTGTGGCCTGCCAGGAACCCGAGGCTCCTCTCGTTGTACTCGTTGGCCCATCCGTAACGGACCCGCGCCTCGACCCCCTGCACGTTGCGCCGGAGAATGAGGTTCACGACGCCGGCGATGGCGTCGGATCCATAGATCGCCGAGGCACCGTCGGTCTCGACGTCGACGCGCTCGAGCATGATCGAGGGAAAATCATTCGGATCGACGGATCCGCCGGTCGTGCCCGACTGGGGCACCCGATGGCCATCGAGCAGAGTGAGGGTGGCGAAAGGGCTGAGGCCACGGAGGTTGATCGAGCTGCCGTAAGTGATATTGGCGGCCCCGCCGGTTCCGGTGCGCGACGACTCGGTCACTCCCATGTTGTCGACCTGTGGGAGCGTCTGGAGCTGCTGGAAAATGGTATTGCCGCCCGTCGCCTCGAGCGCCGACTGATCCAGTGTGATGATGGTCGCCCCGACTGGCCCGACGTTGCGCAGCAGCGTCCCGGTGACCACCACCTCCTGGAGCTTGGCGGCCTTCTGGTTCGCCTCGGCCGTCTTCGGGGTGGGTGGACCGCTGTTCGGCGCAGGCTGTGCGGCGAGACCATGGCCGCACAGGCCGCACCCGGCCAGCACGAGCAAAAGACTCCGACCCCCATTCGCGACGCGCCGAACTGTAATGGTCCGGTTAGTGGGCTGGCTCATGGACGACCCCCGGGCTCAATATTAGTTGAGTCTATTTACGGTTTGTACGTATACACCTTTTGGGTTTTCCGATCAATTAGGTGATGGCATCAACTATTAATCTCGGGGCGGCGCTGCTGGCGCACTCCCCGTGTGCCGTGTGCCCCCCGGGGTTGTCGCCCCCCGCAACCTTGAGTGCATCGTAAGCGTACCAGCGTCCACAGGGTGGTGGCCTGAGCGTCAGTGTGGCAAGCGAACGGATCAGACGGCCGCGACTGTGGCAGCGTAATCGTGCGGCATGAGGCCCTCGACTTGACCGCTCGTGGCGGTGGCCAGTCGGGGTAGAACCCAGGTCAGGTAGTCGACCGGATTGACCTTCAGCAGCTTGCACGTTCCCGTGATCGAGTAGATCACCGCCGAGCGCCAGCCGGCGTCTGGG
>JAJYTX010000542.1 GCA_021792815.1 Pseudomonadota bacterium | reverse complement strand
CGTAGCCCTCGTCCCAGAAGCCGCCGCCCTCGTCCATGGTGATCATGATCGCCGTGTCTTTCCAGAGCGCGGGTCGGGAACGCACCATATCCACGATCTTGCGGATGAACCCTTCCAGCAGGTCTACCTTGGAAGAGGCCGGATGCCCGTCGAGCAGCTCATCGGGCTTGACGAACGACACGTCGGGCAGCGTGCCGCGGCGGATGTCGGCATAGAGGTCGCGGATCCCGGCGTTGTTCGCCCGCAGCGCCGGGTTGGTCATGATCTGGGCGGAATAGAGGAATGGATCGCAGATGCGGCAGAAACGGCCGAGGTGCCGGCGCAGATGCCCGCCGTCCCAGCCCTCGCCGTAGTATTTCCAGGTGACGTGATGGCGGCTCATGAGCAGCCCGAGGTTGTCCTGCCGGGTCGGTGGAACGGTGAATCGGTCGGGTCCAAGGGGTGCCGGCGTGCCGTCGCCGTGGTAGCCCGGCTCGTAGTTATTCACCAGGTAATAGGCATCGGGCCGACAGTCGCCGTGGTTGAACACCTTGTAGGGCAGGGCCGCCAGATAGCGGTCCACCGGCGCCACGCCGGGCTGGTTCGGATCGGCGCAGTCGGTGTAGGAGCCTCCGTGGTAGCCGTCCTGCAGGTACCAGTTGTTGGTGCCGGGCTCCGGGTTGGGGTTCTCGATCTGGTTTGCCGGCGGCCGGGCCGGCAGACCCCGGGAGTTCGCGTAGTAGATGAGCGTGCCGTAGCCGAGCATGACGTGGTTGGCGCCGGTGCCGCCGAGCGCCGCCTGGTGATAGTTGTCCGCCAGCGTGTATTCGCGCGCGAGCTTGGCGAGGTACGGGACATCGCCGCGCGCCATGTTATAGAACGTCATGGCTGCCGGACCTTCATGCGTGGTCTGATCGTTGTAGTCCACGGGTCGTGGCACACCGTTGCTGCCGGCGCCGACCGTGACCTCCACCCAGGGGAACAGGTCGGCGCGGCAGCCGCCGGGGTTGGCGGGCGTCATGGCGGCTTTCGAGCAGTCGAGTTCCTGGCGCATCTGGAACAGGCGATGGACGGGGCTCACCCAGTAGGAGTCGTACGGCACGTAGCGCGTGACATCGATGGGCCCATTGGCAAATTCACGCGGAAAGCGTTTATCGACCGAGTCGGCTGGCTGACCGGTCGTGCCGCTCAGCAGCAGCCGCTCGTCTCCCGCAGGCAAGCCGTGCTCGCGGCGCAGCGCCTGCGCGACGGACGCGAAGTGCGGCTTCGCCACGGCGCCGTCGGTGTTCAAGGCCGGCAGCATGGCAAAGGGACTCGTGTGGGGCGGATCGGGGGAGTAGACCGTCGAGTCGCTTGCCTGCCACTGGCGGGCGAGCGCCCAATGGGGGCCGGGTGTGCCGTTCGCGGTCACGATCCCCATCGACAGCAGGTTCCAGACGGTCTGACCTTTGGGCGGCACGTAGGTGGCGAACAGATTGTCGAAGGTATGATTTTCCCCGATGATCAGGATGACGTGTTTGATTGGGGTAAGGGTGCGATGCTGAGCAGTGCGTCCGTGCCGAACGCCCGCGAGGCACGGCGGCGCCAGGCCGAGCGCGAGGCAGGCCGACAGCAGCATGACGGTCTTGGGAAACCGGATCGGCATGGCAGGGCTCCTTCGGCGCATTCGGACGAATGACGGGTGGGTCATTATGCCCTGCGTCTCGTGACAGGCTCGTGACAGGCTCGTGACATCTTCCTGACGGAGCGGGCACCGGCCGGCGCGGCGCGGCCGCGCCCGAATCCACGCGATGCTCGCGCACCGTGGCCGGCGCGGCTTGCAGGATCGCGACACGGCGTTTGCCCATCGCCGACCTTCGCTCCACCGGGCGTCGCGCCGGGTTAAGATCACGCACTGAGACGACAGGGTTACTCCGGGGAAAACGATGCCAGCACAAGGCGCCACCACTGTGCAGCCGGGCGCGCGGGCGCGCGAATGCCTCGAGCGCGGTGAGTTCGCCCAGGCGCAGCGGCATGCCCAGGCGCTGCTCGCCTCGAGTCCCGAAGACCGCGATGGACTGTACATGCTGGCGGTGGCATTGCGTTTCCAGGGCCGCCTCGCCGAGGCGCTGGAGACGCTCGAGCGGCTCGAGGCGCGGCATCCACAGTATTCGCGGCTGTATCAGGAAAGGGGCCACTGCCAGGTCGTGCAGCGTCAGGCACAGCGCGCGATCGAGGCATTTGAGCGCGCCGTGCACCTCAATCCGGCTCTGCCGGCGAGCTGGAAGACGCTCGAGGCGCTTTACCGCATGACCGGCCGTGGGGCCGACGCGACCAACGCCGCCGCGCACGTGGCGAAGCTGGCCTCGCTTCCCACGGCCATCGTCACTGCGCGCAGCATGTTCGCGGACGGTGAGATCGAGTCCGCGGAGAGCCTCGTGCGCCAGTACCTGCTGACGCATGGCGATCACATCGAGGGGATGCGCCTGCTGGCGCAGATCGGCATGCAGCTCGAGGTGCTCGATGATGCCGAGCTGCTGCTCGAGGGCGTG
>JAJYTX010000541.1 GCA_021792815.1 Pseudomonadota bacterium | reverse complement strand
CACGGCGATGGTGATCCCGATGATGGCGGTGGCGCTCGCCGCCTCGCGCATCGCCGGGCTGCTCGCCGAGCCGGTGTATCACGGCCTCGCCCAGGACCGGTATTTCCGCTACCGGCCGCCACCGGAAAGCGGTCTCGAGGTGCCTGCCGAGCCCTGAGCGGCGCGCCGCGCGCCGCGGCCCGTTGTTGGATTGGCGCCGCCGGAGCGGGCGCAGCGGGGCGATCCGCTGCGCGATGCGGCGCGGTTTGCTGCTAAGATACGCCATCCCTCGATCTGTTCATGGACCCCAGGCGCCGACGCAGTGCCCGACCCGACTCAGCCCGACCTGCCGCTGCCCGAGGCGGCCCGTGAGCCCCACGCCGCACGCCCCGAGCCCGTGCCGCAGGTGCCGCTCGATGCGCCGCCGGTGCACCTGCCGGGCTGGAAGCTGCACAACCGTTTCCAACGGCTGCTCACCAAGCGCGCCCGGCGGCTGTTCCTGCAGGTGGGATTGCCGTGGATCGCCGCCGTGCTCGTCGGGCTGATGGGCGTGCTCTACGCGCGCTGGATCCACGATGCCTACGACGTGTTCCGGGGTTGGATCGACGGGCGCGTCTGGCTCGCCTTCGGCATCACCCCGGGACTGACGGTGCTCGCGGTCTACGGCACGCGCCGCTGGTTCCACGGCGCCGAGGGCGGTGGCATCTCGCAGGTGATCGCCGCCATCCACGGCCCGCGCGACAAAGACGACTCGGTGATGAAGTACTTCTTCGGGCTGCGCATCATCATCGGCAAGATCACCATGTCGCTGCTCGGGTTTCTCGGCGGGCTGAGCATCGGGCCGGAGGGCCCGACGGTGCACCTCGGGGCGGCCATCATGGCCGAGACGCGCCATTTCTATCCGCAGCGCACCCAGGCGCTCGAGCGGCGGCTGCTGCTCGCCGGCGCCGCCGCCGGGCTCTCCGCCGCGTTCAACACGCCGCTCGCCGGGGTGATCTTCGCCATCGAGGAGCTGGCGCGCAATTTCGAGACGCGCACCAACGGCACGATGATCACCGCGGCGGTGTTCGGCGGACTCACCACGGTGGCCCTGGCGGGCAACTATCTCTACTTCGGTCAGCTCAACGTCACCTCCAGTGTGAGCATGGCGTTCGTGCTGCCGGTGATCGTCGCGACGCTGTTCTGCGGGCTGCTCGGGGCGGGGTTCAGCTATGCGCTGCTGCACTGGCGGCGCTGGCTGCCGGCGCGGATGCGCGATTTCAAGGCTGCGCGGCCGCTGTGGTGGGCGTTTGGCTGCGGGCTGCTGATCGCGGCGATCGGCGTGGCCACTCATGGTCAGACCTGGGGCAGCGGCTACGACCAGGCGCGCGAGCTGCTGCACGGCACCGCGCCGCTCAGCATGGCCTTCGGCATGACCAAGTGGGTCTCGATGGTGCTCACCAACCTGGTGGGCATTCCGGGCGGACTGTTTTCCCCCTCGCTCGCGATCGGGGCGGGCATCGCGCAGTGGGTGCACGCGATGTTCTCCTGGACGTCGATGGCGGCGGTGATCGCGCTGTGCATGGCCGGGTATCTGGCGGCGGTCACGCAGTCGCCGCTCACCTCGTTCGTCATCGTGATGGAGATGACCAACGGCACCGCCATGGTGATCCCGCTGATGGCCGTGGCGCTCGCCTCCGCGCGCCTCGCCGGGCTGTTCACGCCGCCGCTCTATCACGCGCTCGCCGAGGACCGCTACTACCACTACCACCCGCCGCCGGAAAGCGGCATCGAGGCGCGTGCGCCCTGAGACGCCGCCCGTGGACAGCGCCGGGGCGGTGCGCGAGCGATGTTGCAAGGGATTCAGAATTCTTGAGAAATCTCCCCGCCGCGGCGTACGGGTGCGCGCGGGCGAGGTGATAGGCTCGCCGCATGGATCCTCACGACACCGAAGGCCCGGCTGACCGGGAGACCCCGGACCTCGCGGGCGAGCAGGCGGCGCGAGCGGCACGCCACCGGCGCATGGCGCTGATCGGCGTGGCGGCGTTTCTGGCGCTGATCGCCGTTGCGATCCTGCGCCATCACGATGCGGCGAAGCGGGGCCGTTTCGGCGCATTGGGCCCGATGCCGGTGAGCGTCGCGAAGGCGGGCACCGCCGATGTCCCGGTGGCGATCGATGCGCTCGGCACCGTCACGCCGCTCGCCACGGTGAACGTGCGTCCGCAGGTGAGCGGGCCGCTGGTGAAGCTCGCGTTCACCGAAGGCGAGACGGTGCGCGCCGGGGCGCTGCTCGCCGAGATCGATCCGCGCCCCTACCAGGCGGCGCTCGACCAGGCGCTCGGGCAGCTCGAGACGGCGAAGGCCGCGCTCGCCACCGCGCGCATCGACCTCGGGCGCTACCAGCGGCTGCTCGCCCAGGATTCGATCGCCACGCAGATCTACGCCGATCAGCTCGGCACCGTGCGCCAGGACCAGGCGACGGTGGACGCCGACCGCGCGGCCGTCGAGACCGCGCGGCTGAACCTCGGCTACTGCCGCATCCGCTCGCCGGTGAGCGG
>JAJYTX010000540.1 GCA_021792815.1 Pseudomonadota bacterium | reverse complement strand
GAAAGCGCCGGATGAGCTCCTCGCCGAACGGGGTGAGCGCGGCGCCGCCGCCGCCCGCGCCGCCGACGGTCGCCGTGGTGGCCGGCGTGAGGAACGAACGGTTGATCTCATCGACGAGCAGCCATGCCCGGCGGTAGCTCATGCGCAGCTCCCGCGCGGCCTGGCGCAGCGAGCCGGTCCGATGGATGCCTTCCAACAGCGCCACCTTGCCCGGGCCGATCGAGCCGCCGGCAGAGAAGTCCACCCGGATTCGCACTGTGTGGTTCATGGGACCAGACCGCCTATCGTGCCCAGCATACCCGTAACTGTAGCGGGTGTGGGTAGGGGCTGTCCGAGATCGCGGCAGCGGCAAGCCGCACAGGGCGCAGGCGATCCGTCAGTCCTCCTCGATCACCCGGCATTCGGCGCCGCGCTCCAGGATCTCGCCGGCGCCTGAGACGATGACGGCATTCTCGCCGAAGATGACGCCACGAAGCGTACGGTCGAAGCGGTACGTGCGCAGTACCGGCAGAGGGTCGATTCCCCGAACCCCCGTGCGCTGGTCGGTCGAGGGGATGATGCAGCGCGTGCAGGGTTTGACCAGGCGCAGGGTGACCGGGCCGATGCCGAGGGTGCGGATGTGATCTTCGGCGAACGGCGCCAGCCCTTCGATCACCAGGTTCGGGCGGAAACGCTCCATGGGCAGCGCTTCGGGCAGCCGGCTGTTCAGGTCATCGAGCGAGGCGCGGTTGCAGACGAGCACGGGATAGCCGTCCGGAAAGGCAAGCGGTGCGGCCTGCGTGCCAGCGTACTCGGGGTTCGCGACACGACGGGGCGCGGGCGCAATCCGGACCAGGCGCACCGGTTCCTCGAGCACCGTGCTGACCCAGTGCGCGGCCGCATCCCCCTGATCCAGGCCCTCGCACAGATCGTTCCAGACCTTCACGCGGCACACCTCGCCCCGTGGCTCGAGCGGCAGGACCAGCCTCTGCAGCCCGTCGCTGTCGAGAACGAGGCCCTCGGCAGAAAGCGCGGTCGCGATACGCGCGAGCCGGGGATGGGTGCGCTGGCTGAGGAACAGGCCGTCGGCGCGCACCACCATCCAGTGCCGGTCCCATTCGAAGCCCGTCGCGGTGAGGCGCACCGAGGCGCGCGGGATGCCACGGGTGGATTTCAGAGGATAAACATGTAGTTCCTGAACGATGGCGCGCGGCATCGGGGCATTCTACGCAGTGCGGAATTCCGGGGGCATCCCGCAGTGTGCTATACGGAAAAATCATTCTCACTGGCGATCGTTCATGCGGCAGCAGCCATGCCGACCCCTCGCGGGATGCCGGCCGTTCCCGGGGTTGTCCCGCAGGATATCCGGCCCGCCGAGTGGCGCCTGGTCCCGTGCTCCCCTCGCTGCCCGGAGCGCGCCGTGCCGTGCGGCCCGGGGGTTCATGCCCGGTTCAGCCCGACCGCGCGATAAGCGACGCATGGATCGTCATGCCCTGCAGGCCTGCCCGGGTGGGTTCCTGTCAGCCTTGCGTCAGGAATACGTGCCATCATGCCGGCCTGATCGGAGGACCGCCGGGACGAGCAGGACCGGATCCGCGGCCCGGGCACCGGAGCACGCACCATGAGAATCCATCCGTCGGGGGTATGGGCCGCCATCGCCGCGGCGCTGTGCGTCGCGATGAGCGCCGTGACGGTCGCGCAGGACAGTCCGCCGGGGCGCGCCGCGCAGCTGAGTGATATCGAGGGCAGCGTCTCGCTCGAGCCCGCGGGCACGCACCACTGGATCGCGGCCGAGCTCAACCGGCCCGTGACCGTCGGCGACAGGCTCTGGGCCGACCGTCACTCGCGCGCCGAGCTCGACATCGGCGATGCGGTCATCCGCCTGGGAAGCTTCACCGGATTTTCCTTTCTCAACCTCGATCGGCGCACCGCTCAGATGCAGGTGACCGCCGGCACGGTCATCGTGCACGTGCGGGGACTCGCCGATGGCGAGCAGGACGAGATCGACACGCCCAACCTCGCGTTGTCGCTCGAACAGCCCGGGACGTACCGCGTGGACGTCAGCGAGAGCGGCGACACCACCATCGTCGGGGTGGTGAGCGGCGAGGCCTTGGCGAGCGGTGACGGCCAGACCTTTCCGGTGAGTGCACAGCAGAGCGTGACGTTCATGGGCACGCACAGACTGACGGCGGATTACGCGACCCTGGGAGCGCCCGATGCCTTCGACGACTGGTCGATGGCGCGGGACAGGCAGGAAGCTGCGGCGGCGACGACGGTGGGGCAGTACGTCTCGCCGGACGTGGTGGGCGCGGATGATCTGGCGAACTATGGCAATTGGCAATACACGACCTGGGGGTATGCCTGGTTTCCGGTCGTGCCGATGGGCTGGGCTCCCTACAGCGTCGGCTACTGGGCATGGGTCGCGCCCTGGGGCTGGACCTGGGTCGACGAGGAGCCCTGGGGTTATGCGCCGTTTCATTACGGCCGATGGGGCCGGTGGCACGGCGGCTGGTGCTGGGTCCCGGGGCCACGCGTGGTCCG
>JAJYTX010000539.1 GCA_021792815.1 Pseudomonadota bacterium | reverse complement strand
GACGATCTCCTCGTCGAGCCCTTCGCTCGCGACCAGGCGCAGCCGACCGTCCGCGGTGAGCAGACGCACCAGGCCCCCACGGGCCTCGACCACCTCGCTGATGATCTCGAGGAATTTCTTCAGCAGTTGGTCGAGATCGCGCGAGGTGTTGATCGTCGCCGCAACGTCGCAGAGGATTTCGAGCGAGCGCGTCTTCTGCGCGATGCGGCGCGTGGCCTTCTGCACCCTCGCTTCCAGCTGCGCCGACAGGCCCGACACCATCTCCCCGAGGCCGTTGAGATCACGCGCCAGGGCGCGCACGGCGCCGGATTGCGCCTCGGGAACCCGCGCCGTGAGTTCTCCGGCGCGCATCCGTCCCGCCCACTCGCGCAGCTGCGCCAGTGGCTGCAGCAACTCGCGCCGCATGCGCTGCTGCAGCAGCAGCGTCAGTATCACCGCCGCGCCGATCAGAACCGGCACCAGCACCGAAAGCGCCATGCGCCACGCCGGCGGGGCCGCGAACGGCAATGCCAGCGCGCCGAGCAGCAGCAACGCGCCGAGCAGCAGCAACAGCAGCGGCCGGCTCAGGCCGCTGTCCTCCCAAACGCCCGTGACGGTCAGGTCATCAGCGGACGTCCCTGCCGCCTCGACGGCCTGCGCGGCACGACGCTGCATGTGCCCGATGACACTCATTTTCCAACGGCCCCCTGGTCGCGCTGCCGCGCCGTCCGCCCGGACGGGCGAAACGCGCGCGGTACCGCGCCGCACAAAGCCTATTAGAAAACGCTAAACCAATTGCCCGGCCGCCGCAAGTCAGTAAAGTCCGGGGTGGTCACACGCCGGACGCGAGGCGCAGCGGTGCAGCCCGCGCACAGCGGCGCACGAACCCCACGAAACGCCGCGGCCAGGGATTGGCTTGTGAATCATGCAGATGCGCATAGCTCGCCAGCACATTGCGGTAGACGATGCCGTCGTGGCGGCCGTCGATGCCGGTACCGCGCAGCACCTCGTAGGCATAATCGATCTCGGCGCTGATATTCGTCAGCGTCGAGTAATGAAACTCATGCGCATCGAACTGTGGGCGCGAATTCGGCCAGTGTCCCTTGCCGGTCTCGCGCAGCCGGACGTAACCATGGCCCGCCGGGCGTGGGCTCATCCGCACGTCCGCCGGGATCGCCCCGACCATCTCCACCCGCCTGCCATGCCAGCTGATGCTGCGCGACAGGTACATCAGCCCGCCGCATTCGGCATAGACGGGCAACCCCGCCTCGATGGCTGCGCGCAGCTCGCGGCGCAGGCTCCAGTTCCCGCGCAACGCATCGAGATGGGTTTCCGGAAAGCCGCCGCCGACGAACAGACCATCCACCTGCGGCAGATGCGGATCACGCAGCGTGTCGAATTCCACCAGCTCGGCTCCAGCGTCGCTGAGCGCCTCCAGGTCGGAAGCGTAGTAGAAGCCGAAGGCGGCATCGCGGGCGATTCCGAGGCGCACATCGCCGCCATGGGTGATTGCGCCCGTCGGCGGCGGCGGCGCTGTGCGCGGCGCGGCGCTCGCGGCGATCTGCATCAGCCTGTCGAGGTCCACCGAGGCGCCGACCGTCGCCGCAATGCGCGCGATGATCCGGCGCGCCGCCGGCATCTCGCAGCTCGGGATCAGCCCCAGGTGCCGCTCGGTGATCGTCATCGACGGCTGCAGCCCGATCGCGCCGATGACCGGGATGGCGGTGTAATGCTCGATCGCGGCACGCAGCTTGGCTTCATGGCGGGCGCTCGCCACCTTGTTGAGGATCACGCCGGCAATGCGCACCTGCGGTGCGAAGGCCTGGTAGCCGAGGATGAGCGGCGCAACCCCGCGCGCCATGCCCTGGGTATCGACGACCAGCAGCACCGGCACGTCGAGCAGCTGCGCCAGCGCGGCGTTGCTGTCGCTGCCCTGCAGGTCCATGCCGTCGTGCAGGCCCTTGTTGCCCTCGATGAGGGCGACATCGGCCGTACGCGCGCGGCGGAGAAAGCACGCGGTGATCTCGTCCCGGGACATGGTGCGGAAATCGAGATTGTGGCAGGGCCGCGCCGCCGCCTCGGTGAGCCACATCGGGTCGATGTAATCGGGACCCTTCTTGAACGGCTGCACGCTCACCCCACGGGTGCCCAACGCCCGGCACAGGCCGAGGCTCACCGTCGTCTTGCCCGAAGACTTGTGAACCGCGGAGATCATCACCTGGGGCATGAGCGCGCGCCTCACTCAGTCCACGCCGACAGCCGCCCGGGCCGCGGCCGGCCCGATGGTCGGCTCGGGTACCTCGTCCGCCAGGCTTTCGGGCAGGAACGGCAGGAGTTTCAGGGCGAACAGGGTGATCAGCAGCGCCAGCGCGACGCCGCCCACGCCCAGGGCGCACTCCGGCAGGCTCGGCACGTAGGCATTGACCACCCCGTCATAGAACGAGCTCGACACGCGCATCCCGGGGAAGATCGACAGCGGCCAGGCCTGCCCGCCGATGATGATGTCGTACATCAGCGCCAGGCCCCCCACCACGATCGATGCCGCTCCCCAG
>JAJYTX010000538.1 GCA_021792815.1 Pseudomonadota bacterium | reverse complement strand
GCCGACCAGGACGTGCCTTCCCCGGTCAGCACGAGTACGCCGACATCGTCCCGATACTCCAGCTCGTCGAGCACACGCATCATCTGCCGGTTGAGCCTGGGGCTCATGCAGTTGCGCTTCTCGGGCCGATTGAATTTTACCCAGGCAATGCCTTCGCGCACCGTGAACGCCACGGTGTCCGTTTCCACCTGCTCAGTGTTCATATCTCACCCTTGCTGTTTCTCGCCGATGTCCGCCCGCCCGTGTGCCGCGAGTGCGGCCGCTCAAATCGGGAAGTGCCCCGGAGCCGTCTCGATCGTGATCCAGCGCAGCTCGGTAAACTGATCGATACCAGCGGCGCCGCCGAAGCGGCCGTATCCCGATGCGCCCACGCCGCCGAACGGCATCTGGGCCTCGTCATGCACCGTCGGACCATTGATGTGGCACATCCCGGAGTGGATCTGACGCGCAACCCGCAAGCCGCGGGCGGCATCACCGGTGAAGACGGAAGCGGACAGACCGTACTCGCTGTCATTCGCCACGCGGATGGCCTCGGCCTCGTCCGCGGCGCGGATGATGGCCACGATGGGCCCGAAACTCTCCTCGCGGTAGAGCCTCATCTTCGGGGTGACGCCGTCGATGACCGTTGCCGGCATGATCACGCCCTCGGCCTTGCCGCCGGCCAGGACGCGCGCGCCGGCGGCGACCGCGTCATCGATGAGACCATTGACGTGGTCAACCGTACGGCGGTCCACCACGGCACCGAGAGGTGTCTTGCCCTCCCGCGGGTCGCCGCTCGCCATGGAACGGGCCTTCTCGGCGAATCGCCGCGTGAACTCGTTCGCGATGGCGGCAACCGGGATGATCCGCTCGGTCGACATGCAGATCTGACCCTGGTTCATGAACGCGCCGAACGCCGCGGCTTTCACCGCCTCGTCGAGATTCGCGTCCTCGAGAACGACGAACGGCGCCTTGCCGCCGAGCTCGAGCAGGCAGGGCTTGAGGTTGTCGGCGCACCGCCGGGCGATGACCCGGCCAACGGCGGTCGAGCCCGTGAAGTTGACGCGGCGCACGGCCGGATGATCGATGAGCGCGCCGACCACTGTGCCGGCGTCCTTCGGATCGTTCGTGACCAGGTTGACGACGCCTTCGGGGAACCCGGCGGCGGCGAATGCCTCGATGATCAGCTCGTGGGTGCGCGGGCACAGCTCGGAGGCTTTCAGGATCACGGCGTTGCCGCAGGCGAGCGGCGTCGCGATGGCGCGTACGCCCAGGATGATCGGGGCGTTCCAGGGCGCGATGCCCAGCACCACTCCGACCGGCTCGCGAACCGACAGGGCCACACAGCCCGGCTTGTCGGACGGTATCACTTCGCCGCCGACCCGGGTGGTGAGCGCCGCGGCTTCCCGCGTCATGCTGGCGGCCAGCATCAGATTGAACAGGGCCCATCCGGCGGTTGCGCCGACCTCATCGGTCATCGCCTGGACGAACTGATCCCGCCGCTGCTCGAGCGCCTCGGCGGCCTTGCTGAGCACGGCCCGTCGGGCATTCGGCCCCATCTCCGCCCACGCCTTGAATCCGGCGGCGGCGCGGTCGGCGACCGCACACGCCTCGGTGGCGGTCATCGCGGCGGCACTGCTGGCGACGCGGCCGGTCATCGGGCTGATTCGTTCAAAACGCATGACTCTTCCCCCAGCGGCTTTGACAGCTATATAATATAGCTGTTTGGTCGGGCCGATCAAGCGGTCTGCGGGTCATCCAGGGTACATGCGGGCGTGATCAATGATCCGGTGAAGGATCTCCCCGGCTATGCGCTGCGGCGCCTGTCGGCGGGGCTCATGGCGAAGCTGGCGGCGCGTCTGGCGAGGTTCAACCTGCGGCCCGCGGAGGCGACCGTGCTGCTGGTGATCGGCGCCAATCCCGGTGTCACGCAGAGCGAGATCGGACGGCTGCTCGGCATCGCCAGCGCGAACATGGCGCCGCTCGCCGCCCGGCTGGCCGAGCGGGATCTCATCGTCCGCGAGGCCGTCGATGGGCGCTCTCAGGGGCTGACGCTGTCCGAGACCGGGCTGCGCGTCGCGCAGAAGGCGCGCGGCGTCATGGAAGATCTCGAAGCGGATCTGTTCGCGCGGATCCCGGCGGCCGAGCGGGCGATTTTTCTCAAAGTCCTCTGCGCCCTCGCGAGCGGTGAGGACGATTGAGACGGGCCGGGCTGGCTTGCCCTGAGGCACCACGGGTCCCGCGCAGGGCCGCGCGAATCACGCACAGCAGTTCCGTTGACGATCGGAACGACCACGCAGAGCCGATGCGCGGTCTGCGGTAGACATACGGCGATGTGCCGGGCACGCGCGCCCCGGGGCAGACTCACGTTCGTGATCTGCCGGGAGCTGCACGTGCCCGACTGCCGATCCCACGGCCTCCGCTAGACCTAAGTTGTCTTTCGTTGTCGGGGGCTTGAGGCGTCCGAAGGGCTGAGATTTCCGTCTTTTGAGCAAAGGAGGCGGGGTTTTCTGGCCGTATATTGTAGCCATGTAATTTGGCTTTTTCAGCTTG
>JAJYTX010000537.1 GCA_021792815.1 Pseudomonadota bacterium | reverse complement strand
GGGTCATGGAAAAGATGGGCGCCTCGTCGTTTGCTCAGCTGGTGCGCATGGTCCTCGACACCGAGGTCTGAGCGGCCGCGCTCAGACGCCGTTGCGACCGCGATGCCGAGCTGATCGGCCGGACCTCAATCCCATCCGCCGGTCCTGGCCGGCCGCACCCGTATCGGCCTCGACCCCGATGAGCCTCGGCATGCCATTGGCGTGCAAGGCCATCCGCCGCACCCGGTTCCAGTCGATGGCGACGACCGCATGGCCGATCGCCCGGTCGATGACCGTGGTGATCGCGGCATAATCGGGCTTTACGGGCACATTCTGACTATGCAGCGGCGGATGGATCGCCAGATACAGCTTGCCGTCCTGCAGCGTGGCGAGGATCGGATCGTTGACGATGTCGACCGGAGTGCCTACCGGGACCAGCGGGAACAACGCCGCGATGTCCTCCGGATACAGGCGTACGCAGCCGTGGGTCACCGCCATGCCGATGGCCATCGGGTTGTTGGTGCCGTGAATGTAGATCTCGCCGTGACTGAGCGTCGTCTGCAACGCCCACTCGCCCATGGGATTGTCGGGGCCGGCGGGATAGATCCTCGGGATCGGATCGCCTTCCTCGGCGTGCGCCTTGAGGATCGCGGGCGTCGGAACCCACACCGGGTGCGGCACCTTGCGCACGATGCGCGTGACACCGACCGGGGTATCCCATCCCTTGGTGCCCGGACTGACCGGATAGGTGATCACGATCGGCCGGTCGTGCCGCCGCGTCCGCGGAAAGTAAAAGAGCCGGTGCGCGGCCAGATTGACCACGATGCCCCGACGCGGCACCGGAGGCAGGATGAATCGGCCGGGGATCACCACCGTGGTGCCGCGTCCCGGCAGCCACATGTTCACGCCCGGATTGGCGGCCTGGATCTCCCAGTAGCCGACGCTGTAGCGGCGGGCGATGCCAAGCAGCGTATCGGACGCCCTGGATCGTACCCGCCTGTCATGACCGATGAGCGCCCCCGCCTGCGGCAGCGTGAATACCGCCGCCCGGCTCACGGTGCAGCCGAGCGCGAGCGCGAGCGCGAGCAGCACCATCCCGGTCCACCGCGTGCGTGTCTGCATGGAGTGCATCGTCCCGATTCCCGGCTGCTGCGCGAAGCCGCGATCCGGCCCGCTCATCGATATTATAACCTGTGAAGCGATGATCCTGTCCCGCCGCTTGCCTCGCGATTTTTACCTCCAGGACACCCTGACGGTGGCCCGCCAACTGCTCGGCATGCACCTGGTGCACCGCAGCGGTGCCGCCCTGCGCGTCGGGAGGATCGTCGAAACCGAGGCATACCAGGGACCGCAGGACCGGGCGGCGCACTCCTCCCGGGGCCGCACCGCGCGCACCGAGGTCATGTTCGGGCCTGCGGGGCACGCATATGTGTATTTCATCTATGGATTCTGGCACTGCATGAACGTGGTCACGGCCCCCGAGGGCGTGCCGCATGCGGTGCTGCTGCGGGCGCTCGAGCCCGCCAGCGGCATCCTGGAGCGCACCTGCGGGCCAGGGCTGCTGTGCCGGGCAATGGACATCGACAGGCGTCTGAACGGGGCGGACCTCTGCGCCAACACGCTGTGGATCGAGCGTCCCCCCGGCGCGCGTCCGGTACGGATCGGACGCGCTCGGCGCATCGGCGTGGACTATGCCGGCCCCTGGGCCCGTCGGCCCTGGCGGTTCTTCGACCGTGACTCCGCCCACGTTTCAAAGACACCGCGCCGGTCCGAGGCGCGGGGCGAACGAACCTCGGAGACCGGGCGACGCTGAGCGCTGCCCTGGCGGCCCGCTGCCGCCGCGCGCCGCGCAGCGGATCGGCTGACCCGATGCGCACGATGCCTTCCCGGCCGACACGGCGCCGACCGCCAGGCCCCGGGCAAGACGTGCTCACGCCTGCCGCTGTCCGGCGACGGCAGGCCGGACGGCGCTGCCGCGAGGCCGCCAGCCGCCCGCCTCAAGCCGTCCCCGGTGCGCCCGGCGACAGCGACAGCAGCTCGCTGCCTTCCGGCACGCGCTCGCCCGCCGCGAAATGCACCGCCTCGACCACACCCTCGAAGGGCGCGACGATGCGGTGTTCCATCTTCATGGCCTCGATCACCATCAGCACCTCGCCCGCGCTCACCTTCTGTCCCACTTCGACGGCCACTGCCGACACCACCCCGGGCAGCGGTGTGCTCAGGCCGCCGGTCGCGGCGGAAGCGGCAAACTCGCGGCTGCGCGGGTCTTCGATCACAAACTCGTGATGCGCCGCCCCGCTCCACAGGTGCAGGCGCGAGCCGTCCCGGAAATACCGCCCCTCGCGCCGCCGGCCCCCGACCTGGGCCGCGACCCGCGCGTCGCTCCAGGCGACTTCCCCCAACTCCAGCGGCGCCTCGGCGCGCGATCCGGCATGCTCCGCGCCGAGAAGCGCCGTCCGCGGCACGCCCTGCTCGAAACACAGCCGGATGCTGTGCTCGCGTCCCTGCGCCGCCAACAGCAGCTCGACACAGGAGGGCAGATTGGGCGCAAAACCGTCAC
>JAJYTX010000536.1 GCA_021792815.1 Pseudomonadota bacterium | reverse complement strand
AGCGCTGCGCGAAATCCCGGGCAAACCTCAGGCCCGGCGGCAGAGCGGTGGTGAGCTCGGTGCTCGCCAGGTGCACCAGCCCCGCGCCCTGCCCGTCGGCGAACGCGCGCTCGATCCGGGAAACGGCTGCGGACGGCAGTGCCGCGGCGGCGTCACGTTCGACCCGCTGCACCGCAAAGTGACGGCGGGCGTTGACGTAAAGGTCGAGACTCTCGGACATCGCATCAGGAGGCGCCAAAAGGGCGAAACATCTTACGCTCGATGAGCCCCGTTGGCTCGCGATCACCGGACGTGCCGGCAGGCACGGGTCCGTCGTCTCGATGCGCCACCGCGAGCGGATTCGATTGAGCGACCTGCGGGCCTCCCCGGACGCGGTTGGCCGGAAGACTCGAGGTACGCTGAACCAGCATCAGGCCGGTGCCATGCGTGCCGTCTGCATCTCTGACGCCGGGATTCACGACCGATACTGCGTCTCGATCCACCGCTGGTAACTGCCGTCCATGACGCCCCGCCACCACCACTCGTTGGCGAGATACCACTGGAAGGTCTGGCGCAGGCCTGCTTCCAGCGTCACCTGGGCACGGTATCCGAGCTCGCGCTCGATCTTGCCGCAATCGATGGCGTAGCGGCGGTCGTGGCCGGGACGGTCCTTGACCAAGCGGATGAGGCTGGAGGTGGCCCCACCGCGGGCGGCCGGACAGTCCGGGAAGCGCGCGCCGAGAGCCGGCTGTCCGCTGAAGGCCGCATCGGCCACCCGGCACAGCGTCTCGACGAGCGCCAGGTTTTCGCTCTGTGCTCCGCCGCCGATGTTGTACACCTCCCCGGGCCTGCCGTCCTCGAGAATCCGCTCGAGTCCGCGACAGTGATCCGACACATGGAGCCAGTCGCGCACGTTGCGCCCGTCGCCGTAGACCGGCAGCGGCCTGCCATGCAGCAGATTCACGATCATCAGCGGAATCAGCTTCTCCGGAAAATGAAACGGCCCATAGTTGTTCGAGCAGTTGCTGGTGGTCACCGCCAGACCGTAAGTGTGGTGGTAGGCGCGTACCAGATGATCCGAGGCCGCCTTGCTCGCCGAATACGGCGAGTTGGGCGCATAGGGCGTGCGCTCGTGGAAGGCCGGATCGTCCGGCCCCAGCGATCCATACACCTCGTCCGTCGACACGTGGTGGAACCGATGACCCGGCACGGTCCTCTGCTGCAGCCACACCGTGCGGGCGGCCTTGAGCATCGAGTGCGTCCCCTGGACGTTGGTTTCGATGAAGGCGTCGGGCCCGTGAATGGAGCGGTCCACGTGCGATTCGGCCGCGAAGTGCACGATGGTATCGAGGCCCTCCTCGCGCAGCAGGCGCTCGACCAGCGCCGTATCGCGGATGTCCCCGTGCACGAAGCGCAGTGCGGGCCGATCCCTGAGCGGCTCGAGGTTGGCGAGATTGCCGGCGTAGGTCAGTGCATCGAGCACGACCAGTCGATCACCCGGATGGCCCGCCAGCCAATGGTGCACGAAGTTCGCGCCGATGAAGCCGGCGCCACCGGTGACGAGCAGTCTAGCCATGCGGCAGTTCCTTCAGCACCTCGCGCAGACACTGCCGCCAGTGCCGTGGGATCAGGCCGTACGCCGACAGCGCGCGCTTGTCGAGCACACTGTACGCGGGGCGGCGCGCCGCTGTCGGATACTCCTCCGTCGCAATCGGGGTGACGGTCACCGTGGACGGCAGCATCCCGAGCGCAACCGCCTCCTCGGCGATGGCCATCGCGAAGTCGTACCAGCTCGCCACCCCCGCATCCGTCCAGTGATGGATGCCCTGGATCTCACCGCGCCTGGCGATCTGCCACAGAACCTGCGCCACGGAGCGCGCGGACGTCGGCGTGCCGACCTGGTCCGCCACCACCCCCACCTCGCCCCGCGTCCGCAGCAGGCGCAGCATGGTGTGCATGAAATTCCCTGCGTGGGCACAATAGACCCAGGCGGTCCTGAGGATGACGGCATCGCTGCCGAGGCCGCGCAAAACCGCCTCTTCCCCGTCTCGTTTCGTTCTGCCGTAAACATTGAGGGGATTGGTCGGTGCATCCGGAACATAAGGCGTCGAGGCCCGACCGTCGAACACGAAGTCAGTGGACAGATGGATCAGACGCGCCGCGACCTGCCGGGCGGCAGTCGCCAGCACCGCGGGCGCCTCGGCGTTGATCGCGCGCGCGGCCTGCGGATCCGATTCGGCCTGGTCCACTGCCGTGTAGGCGGCGGCGTTGATGATCACATCGGGACGGTCCCGCAGCATGCGCTCGCGCACCGCCGTGGCATCCCGGATGTCCAGGTCGCTGCGCGCCGCGGCGATGACCTCGACGTCCCCGGGACGGGTCTCGAGCAGCAGCCGCCCGACCTGACCGGCGGCCCCTGTCACCAGTACCCTCATGCAAACACGTCCGCCTCGCGGAAGGCCGGCGCCGCGGCATCCTTGGCCGATAGCCCGGGCCGTACCCCTGCGGGCAAGGGCCACTCGATGCCGATCGCCGGATCGTCCCAGCGGATGGCCCGCTCGTG
>JAJYTX010000535.1 GCA_021792815.1 Pseudomonadota bacterium | reverse complement strand
GCGGGCAAACGAACGCATCGAGCCGGGCGCCGCGCTGCGCAGCAGGCGCGAGGCGTCATTATGCGCAAATCGCTCGCCGTCGTGCACGAAGATGCCGTGACTCGCCAGCGCCCGCAGGATGCGGTGCAACGGCGGCGCCTCGACCCGCACGGCGCGTGCCAGCGCCTCGGCCGTCTGCGGCTCATCGCCGAGGCGATCGGCGATGCCCAACTCCGCGACGACGTGCAGACAGCGAGAGGCCCAATAGGCCGTTGCGAGCCTTTGCACCGCACGCGCGGGTTGCTCCTCGGTTTCCGGACGCATGGGTCACCCCCGTTGTCGTCTTCTCGTGAGGTTAGACCGCAGCTGCCGAGCCCGCGGTGAGCGTGAACGAGTCGGGCCAGAGCCCCCCGTTTTGAGAGCAGAGCATTCCTGCAACCGCTCGACAGGCGGGCCGCTCGCCTCGCACGGCCGCGACGCTCAATTGGCGGTCTTCGTCCGCGCCGCGCAGACCGCTGACGGGGGAACGCCGAAGCGCCGGCGGAAACTGTGGCAGAAGGTGGACAGGTCGTTGAACCCGCTTTCGTAACAGATGCGGCTGACCAAGGCCGGCTCGCTGCTGTCGGCTGCCAGCAGGCGCTCGCGCGCATACTCCAGGCGCTGCTCGCGGATCCAGCTCTGGGGCGTGCAGCCGGCGCGCGCAAACAGCCGGAACAGGCTGCGGCGGGACAGGGCGAACTCCCTCGCCAGGCGATCGAGCGACACATCCGCCTCGCCAATGTGATCCGTCAGCCAGGCGCTCATGGCGCGCAGCCGCGAGGACACGTCCGTGCAGCGTGCGGCCTCCGGTGTGCGCCCCTCGAGGGCCTGGCCGACCAGGGAGACGACCACCTCCGCAGTCACGTCGCGATCGCGAGGCTCGATGTGCTCGTCGCACTCCGCGAGGGCAAGGAGCAGCGCCCCGAGCAGACGGCCGGTGTACTCCGTGCCGCTGATCACCCGACCGAAGACATCTCCGCCGAGGGTGGCGCCCACCAGGTCGCTGCGCGGCATGTGCAGCACCGCGACGCGCGATCCGGCTGTCGTTTCAAACATTGCGTTCTCGCGGGTATCGAGCAGCAGGATATCCGACCGCGTGATGCACTGCCGCCGCCCGCAGTGCTCGACGTCCAGCCGTCCCGCCAGGCCGACCACCAGACCCACGGTATCCTTCCACGCAGGCGCCAACACCGCCGCCCGGCGGCAACTGACCCATGAGCAGGCGACGTCCACGGCCCGGAACGGGCCGTGCGCGCCGACGTGCACCCAGCCGCCGGGCGAAACCTCGTGCTGCGCAATGCCGTCCTCCCCCCGCAGGGCGAAGTCCTGCCGCACCTGGATCGGCTCCACGGAAAAGCAGCCATAGGTGGCGCGCAGACCGGACTGGAAGTCGCCGCAGGTGCCGTAACTCTTCTGGATCATGCAGTGCCCCCCTCCCGACAGCGGCTCAACGCTAGCATTTTCCATGCCGCGAAATCAATTCGGCCGGCCTGCCGGCCGGCTCGGACCCGGCGCGCCATCACCCCGCGCGACCGCGCGGCGAGTGGCACCTTCTGGCACGCCCCGACAAGCGCCTGGCACGTGCCACCAAGTGTCCCGCGCCGCAGCACAGGATGATCTGCAGCCGCTGGTATTGCCGCCCGGATACCTCGAATCAGCCTCGGGCGCGCCACGCAGCCACCACATTGCCGGAGAGCATCCGTGACTCAAAACCGTTCCAGCACATCCCGCCGCGCAAAGCACAAGATGACGCATGACCGCTCGCCCGGATCGGCGCTGCCGCCGGTCCTCGCGGCCCTGCCGCGGGCGGCCGCAACAACACCCGGGGGAAAGCATTCCATGCCGCATGGCCGCCATGCGTTTCGCGCCGCCTCCGTGTTCCTGTGCACGTCCGCGCTGCTGGCACCGGCGGCGGCGATCGCGCAGTCGGCCGGTGACACCGGCCCCAGCCAGACGCTCGCCACCATCGTGGTCACGGCGCAGAAGCGCCGCCAGAACGCCAACGACGTGCCGATGACGCTCAATGTCTTCACCGGCCGGCAACTGGCCAACCTCGGTGTGAGCAACCCATCGGACCTCGCCCAGTACACGCCCGGCCTGATGGTGAGCGCGAGCGGCGGCACCGGCGTGCCGTATTATTCGATCCGTGGTGTCGGCTTCCAGGACTACTCGACCGGCTCGAGCTCCACCGTCGGCCTGTACTACGATGGCGTCGCCATGCCCTACGCGGTCATGACCGCGGACGCCCCGCTGTTCGATCTGAAACGGGTCGAGGTACTGAAGGGGCCGCAGGGCGACCTGTACGGCCAGAACACCACCGCCGGACAGATCAACTTCATCAGCAACACCCCTACGGATCATTTCGACTCGTCGCTGCGCCTCGGCTATTCCAGCTATCAGACCATGCACATCGAAGGCTATGTCAACGGCCCTCTGGCGCACGGCATCGACGGGCGGCTCGCCTTCACCAGCACGCAGTCCGGCGAGGGCTGGCAGAACAGCCTGACCCGGCCGTACGACCGGC
>JAJYTX010000534.1 GCA_021792815.1 Pseudomonadota bacterium | reverse complement strand
TGCCAAAGCAGTACAAGGAACCGCTGCTGCTGACCATCGTCAGCGGCCTGACCCAGCAGCAGGCGGCCGAGCAGCTCGGGACGACCACCAAGGCGATCGAGATGCGCATCCGGCGCGCGAAGAGGAGTCTGGCTCAGACGCTCGCGGATTTGCCGGCGCGCGAAATACATACCGACTCAAGTGAAGATATCGGTGTGTAATATCGAATTGGCGAGGACGTAGCCATGGGTGTGCTGGCCTCACGCGGTGCCAAGGAGGGTTACGTAGCCGCGCATTGAGATCGCGCGAGGAGGCTCTGCACAGGCTGCATGGCCGTGGCGATCTGACGGCGATAGGGCGGAATCATGAGGCCACCATGCCCGCCGCAGCGGCAGCGAGGAATAGGATCCGCTAGCCGATGAAGGGGACCGACATCGCAGATGGCGTGCGCATTGCAGCAATAGGCGCGCTATCGGCGCACTCGCTTGGGCGATGGAAAGTTGTCATGCACGCACGCTCCTTGCGCTACGCCGCGCAGCAGGACAGTTGCTTCACATCTTTCGAGAACATCTGTGCCGCGAGCTTCAGGCCCTCGACCATCGTCAGGTACGGAAAGAGCTGGCTCGAGAGATCCGCGATGGTCATGCCATGGTGGATTGCGAGCGCGGCTGCCTGGATCAGCTCGCCGGCCTCCGCCGCGACGGCCTGCACACCGAGCAACCGGCCCGTGTCGGCCTCGACGACCATCTTGATGAAGCCGTGAGTGTCGAAATTGACGTGCGCGCGCTGCACGTTATCGAGCGTGAGCACGCGGCTATCCGTCTCGATGCCCTTCATATGTGCCTCGGCTTCGGTCAGTCCCACCGTCGCGATCTGTGGGTCGATGAACACGACCGCGGGCATCGTGCGCAGGTCGAGCGTGACATCCCCGCCCGTCATGTTCTCGGCCGCGCGGGAGCCGGCGGCGGCCGCGACGTACACGAACTGCGGCTGATCGGTGCAGTCACCCGCCGCATAGATATGAGGCACGCCCGTTCGCAGGTGCTCATCGACCGCGATCCGGCCGCTCTCAGTGAGGTCAATGCCGACGGCCTCGAGGCTCAGCGCCTCAACATTCGCCGCGCGACCCGTGGCGACAAGCAGCGACCTGATCAACTCTTCGTTTGGCGAGGCACCCAGCTTCTCGCAAGCCGGCGTGCCGATCTGGCCGCAGACCGCGCTCGGCGTCACCGCGCTGTGGGCCCCGGGCCCGCTGTTCGTCCAGGCCGGTCTGTGGAGTGGCACGCCGCGCAATCCCGGCACCGACCAGGGCTGGGGCCTGCCGCGCGGCGGCGACGGCGCGCTGCAGGCGCTGGAACTGGGCATCGAACACGAGGGCGACTACAAGTTCGCCGTCGGCGGCTGGTCGCTGCATCGTGCCTCGACGCGCGACGCGGCGCATCGCGGCGGCTATGCGCTGGCGCAGCTGCGCCTGCTGGACACCGGCGCGGACGGCCATGTCAGCGGCTTCGCGCAGTGGTCGGGCACGCGGCCTTACCGCAGCGACGTCGAGCGCTATATCGGCGCCGGGCTGCGCTGGACGCCTGCGGCGGAAGCGCGCGGGCGCCTGAGCGTCGGCGTGGCGCGCGCCACCTTGAGCGCCGCCTTTCGCGCCCGCCACCCCGCAGCCGCCACTGCCGAGACCGTGTTCGAGGTCACCTGGCGGCAACGCATCAGCGACGCTTTGAGCGTGCAGCCCGACCTGCAGTACGTCGCGCATCCGGCGCTGGCGCCGACCCGCGACCATGCGCTGATCGTGGGTATCCGTCTTGAGGGGTGGTTCTGATACCCAGTTGCGTTCAATCGATACGATGGGTAGCCCGGATGCAGCCCCAGCGGGGGCGGAATCCGGGGCTCGATGCAGCCTCATTCCCGGATTTCGCTGCGTCGCATCCGGACTACGCGGTTTTCGTGTCTTGATCGCGAACTGGGTATGAGACGGACGGCGAGACAGCGTGGCCGCGTGCCTTTGCAGCCGCGGTCATGGCGTCCGCAACCACCCGGTCGCAGAGGCCGCAGGCCGAAGGACCCGGCACTCGGAGACGCCTCGCACACCGAAGCCTTGCAGCCCAAAAGGCCCTTCGCTGCGCTCAGGGTGACAAGGAGGCGTTGCGCAGACGCAGTGCGTTGCTCACCACCGACACCGAACTCAGGCTCATCGCCGCCGCGGCCAGCGCCGGCGACAGCAGCACGCCGAAGAACGGATACAGCACGCCCGCTGCAACCGGAATGCCGATGCTGTTGTAGACGAAGGCGAAGAACAGGTTCTGGCGGATGTTGCGCACGGTGGCGCGCGACAGTGCCCGCGCACGCAGGATGGCGGTCAGCTCGCCCTTGACCAGGGTAACCTGCGCGCTCTCCATGGCGATGTCGGTACCGCTGCCCATGGCGATGCCGACATCCGCCGCGGCCAGCGCCGGCGCGTCGTTGATGCCGTCGCCGGCCATCGCCACGCGCCGGCCTTCGGCCTTCAGCGCGACGATCACCGCGGCCTTGTCGGCCGGCGACACCTCGGCATGCACCGCATCG